>CAYMFX010000098.1:0-8593 GCA_964389845.1 uncultured Ruminiclostridium sp. | reverse complement strand
CGACAAAATCTGCTCGAAAATCCACGCACAAATCTTATGAAAACAGGTTCTTATTCCCGTTTAAATTATGATTTTTGAGCAGTTTGGAGAATCGACGGGAAATCGGTAGAATAGTAGAATAAATAGTAGAATAAAAGGAGAATGGCAGAAATATGGAAAAGAGTTCAAAGCTTGTTTTGATTGTTTCGTTTGTGTTTGCGGCTTTGGCAATGGGTTTTCGCACCTTTCAGCTTTTGGTTGCCGTGGATTTCAGCGAAATGGGATTTTTTAGTCCCGATGCGGGATTTCTTGCCACCGGAGGGCTGTATTTGCTGTTTGTGCTGGCGGCTGTTTTGCTGATATTGGGAGCAGTTTTTGACAAAAAGAAGGACAGCTCCGCATTCACCAAAACTGCGGTCATGCTTACCTCAAAGCAAACCATGGCGTTAGGTATTGCTTTCTTGGCGGGAGCTTGTCTCAGGCTTTATGACATTATATTTAACTTTGGCGGCGTCACTTTGGGATTTATAGGAGAGGCGGTGCTGTTTGCGGTATTTGCGGCTATAGGCTTTATGATTCTTTCAAAGACCTCCGTCAGACCCTCGGTAGGATATGTTATGCTCGTTATTTCCATAAGCTACACCCTTAAAGCGGCGGACTTGTTTATGGGAGATACCGTCATCGTAAGGGTAAGCAACGAGCTGATACTGCTTTTGTCTTATGTGGCGGCAGTTTTATTCTTCCTTGCCTTCGGAAGGTTCGTTTCCTCCAACGAGACTAAATCCACAAGATTTAAGCTTGTGATTTTCGGAGGAGCGGCGGCAATACTTTCGCTTTGCGCTTCACTGTCGGGTTACATTGCGCTGATTATCGACAATGAGTATATGAAAAATCATATGGCGTCTCACCCCGTTTCCCAGATTGGAACGGCAATTATTGCGCTTACCGCTCTTACGGTGATATATTCGGATTCCAAGGATTCTGCCGGGGGTAATTCGGACGCCGCATAACGCTTTGGAGCATCAACATTATTGGATATATGGATATATTTTTGGGAAAATGAAATGAAAGTAAGAAAGAAGGAAAATAAAGGCTTCCGCTTCGGAAGGGCATTGCTGACTGCCCTTTTGGCGGCGGTTACAGCTGGAATGCTAAGCGGGTGCACTCTGTTTGACGTATCTGTGGAGGGAATGCTGTCCCCGCCGAAGCTCACCGAGGCTCAGACAGCTATTTACAATGCCCTTATACTTAACACGGGAAGGCAGATAGAGCTGGTCTACCCTAAGACGGGAGATTACAGAAGCCCCTTTGTGTTCTATGATTTGGACGGCACGGACGATGAAAAGGGCGACGATGAGGCGATAGTTTTTTACCGTGAAAACGCCGCTTCCCAGGGTCAGAATCAAAACGACCTTCAGGATAGGAAGGAAAGCAGTCTCAGAATGAATATCTTAGATCAGAGAGACGGCGTATGGGTATCGGTGTGCGACCGACCTCTGTCGGGAGTGGATATTGACAGCATAAGCTTTTGCAGCCTTTTCGGCAATGGCAGACCTACAGATATAATGGTAAACTGCACTGTCCTTAACAGAACGGAAAAAAGGCTTTACGTCCTCGAATACGACGGGGACTCCCTCTTTGAACATTACACCGGCAGCTACAGCTTTTTGGAAAGAGTAAGCTTCAGCGAAAACGATACCCCTAAGCTTTTTTTGGTTAATTACGACACGCCGTTAAAAAGCAACACGGTCAGTATTGTGGGAAGTCATCTCCCCAGCGAATATGAAATAAATAACGGCAATGCGAACAAGGGGGAACCGGTATTCGGCGTTATAAGCTCCGTTCCGCTTGCTTCCGGCTCTGCGTCAATACTCAGAGTCACTAAGCAAAGGATAAATGACGCAAATCATATATTCTTTTTGGACTACTCATTGGGAGAAAATTCCTACGGCTCCGAGGTGCTGTTCTACAGAGATAATTATCTCTCCCCCGCAGATTTTGGCTTTGGAGAGGAATCGATAAGAAGAAGCAATTCCAATGTTCCCGTGCTTTACTGCACCGATATTGACGGGGACGGAAGAGTGGAGATACCGATAACTTACCCCATGGGCGGCTATGAAACCCTTACGGTTCCCGAACAGATGTTATTTGTGGATTGGTACAATATTGATGAGGAAATCGGAATGAGCCTTACCTACAGATTCAACACCTTCGTAAGTCCGGGAGGAGAATATGTATTCTTTGTACCGGTAAGGTGGCAGGGGCGGATAACCGCCCAAAGAACGGGCAATACGATTACCTTTACCACATACGGTCCCGAGGCAGCCGGCAGAGAGGAGCTTCTCTCTATCTGCGTTTCTCAAACGTTTCCCGATAACCGGGAGGGCTGGAGACTGTACGACAAGGACAGCGGCATTTATGTAAAACAGCCTTCGGAGGAGGATAACCCTATGGTGCTGACCTCCGACGAGCTGAAAAGCTGTATATCCGTATTAAATAAGCCGACGGAAAAATAAAAATCGGTTGCTCTTTATAAAACGGGAAGGAAAAAAATCTAAAATGGCAATTAAACGAATATTAGTCTGTGAGGACGAGGACGCTATACGGGATTTTATTGTGATAAACCTTAAGCGGTCGGGATATGATGTGACGGACACCGACTGCGGTGAAAAGGCTCTCGAAATATTCAAAAGAGAAAACGGTAATTTCTCGGCGGCGATATTGGATATAATGATGCCCGGAATAAGCGGCATTGAGGTTTGTAAAAGTCTGAGGGCAAGCGATCCCCATATCGGAATTATTATGCTTACCGCCAAGAGCCAGGAAACGGATAAAATAGAAGGGCTTTCCAGCGGCGCAGACGATTACATAACGAAACCCTTTTCCCCCTCGGAGTTAGTGGCAAGGGTGGACGCTATTTACCGCCGCATCTGCTCCTATGAGGGACAGGAGAAAAAACAAACTCTTAAATCCGGACCCTTTATGCTTGACCTGCAAAGCAGGTCTGTTTACAAAAACGGGGAGATTATGGAGCTTACCCAGATTGAGTACGGGCTTATGGAATATTTTATCACCAACCCCGGAATGGCTTTGGACAGAAACACCATTTTGAAAAAGGTATGGCACGACGAATATTTCAGCGATGATAAAATAGTGGACGTAAACGTGCGCCGACTGCGTATGAAGATAGAGGACGACCCCTCTTCCCCCTCGTTTATACAAACGGTATGGGGATACGGGTATAAATGGAACGCTTGATATATGAAAAGCAAAAAAAGAAGCATCGCCGCCCGCTGGCTCATAAACAGCTTCAGCGTTATTGCGGCGGTAATGCTTATCGTAACGGTAGGCATTTACCTTACCGCCAAATCCTACTACTACAATACAGTAAGCCAGACCTTAAGCACTCAGGCTAACATTGTAGCGGAGGTCATTACAAGATTTTACGAAAACTCCCCTTCGGATTATTCCAATCAGGTAAGAGAAGCGGTAGAGTATTTCGACAAAAGAAACGTAATGGAGCTTATGGCGATCGACAGCGAGGGCAACATAAGAATTTCCAGCAGCGGGTTCTCATATATAGAAAACGAATATGAAATGCCGGATTTCACCGCCGCCATGGACGAGAACAACGCAAGCGGAACGGGAGAATATATAGGCACTCTTGACCGCAGCTCCACAAGGGAAAAATATATGGCTGTGACCGTCAGGTTAGAGACGGACAATCCCGATTACAGCGCCATACGGGTAATGACCAGTCTTGAAAAAATAGACGACCAGCTTATGCGGCTTATTATACTTTCCTTGGTAATTTCCATATTTATTCTTTTGTTGGTGCTTCTTATGGGGCTTTACTTTATCACCTCCATTCTCTCACCTATAAAGGAAATGTCGAAATCTGCAAAAAAGCTTGCTAAAGGCGACTTTTCCGAAAGAATAAAGATAAAGAAAAACGATGAGATAGGCGACCTGTGCCGCACCTTTAACAATATGGCGGACGAGCTTGCCAACAGCGAAAAGATAAAAAACGACTTTATAAGCTCGGTGTCCCATGAACTGAGAACACCCCTTACCGCTATCAAGGGCTGGAGCGAAACCATTATTGAGATGAAGGACGCTCAGACCTTGGTAAAGGGAATGAGAGTTATCACCACCGAAACCGAACGCTTGTCCTCAATGGTGGAGGAGCTTTTGGACTTCTCCAGAATACAGAACAAAAAGCTGCTCCTTCAGCGAGCCAATATGGATATACTTGCGGAGCTTGCCGACGCTGTGCTTATCTGCACCGAGAGCGCTCAGAAAAACAACACTGTAATAAACTACCATGAGCCTGAGGGCATAGCCATGATATACGGAGACAAGAACCGATTAAGGCAGGTCTTTCTCAATATACTTGACAATGCCATAAAATACAGCGGGAACGACGGTATTATTACCATAGAGGCTAATTTAAAAAGCAGCTCCATAGAAATCAGAATTTCCGACAACGGCTGCGGCATAAGCAAGGAGGATCTCCCTAAGGTCAAGACAAGATTTTATAAGGCAAACAACACTATACGGGGTTCGGGAATAGGCTTGGCGGTTGCCGACGAGTTAGTGGGACTTCACGGGGGCGCCTTGGAAATAGAAAGCAAGCTTGGAGAGGGTACAACCGTTACGGTAACCCTTCCTACGATACAGAAAATAGAAAAGCAGTAACCCTTTCCCGACGATTTTCGCAGTGCCTAAGGGAAAGGCTCTCAGAACGAAAGGAACGCAATGAACAAAAGAGAAAAGCCCATACGCCGAACAACAGTAGGCGGACAGGCGCTTATCGAAGGCATAATGATGTTAGGCCCCAAAAAAGGCGCAATGGCGGTACGCACCAAAGACCAAAGCATCTATACGGAGGAATGGGACATACCCGAAAAAAAATGGTACCAGAAATGCCCTTTTGTAAGAGGGATTTTCAATTTTGTGGCTCAGCTTAAAACGGGTATGAGCTACATGAACAAGTCCATGGAAAAATCCGGCTACTTGGACGATGAGGAAGAGGGAGAGCCTTCAAGGTTTGAGCTGTGGTTAGATAAGGTGTTCGGAAAAAAGCTTACCGCCGTTATTTCGGTTGTCGGTGCGGTATTGGGAACGGCGCTTGCGCTGGTATTGTTCATATTTCTGCCCACATGGATTTTTACGGGAGTGCAGGGTCTGTTGGGAGAGACGGATATTTCAGCCTTCCGCTCGCTCTTTGAGGGCATTATAAAGATACTTGTCTATATAGCCTATCTGTGGGCTACCTCTCTTATGAAGGACATAAGGCGCACCTATGAATATCACGGGGCGGAGCATAAGACCATAGCCGCCTATGAGGCGGGAGAAGAGCTGACGGTGGAGAACGTAAAGAAGCATATACGGTTTCACCCCCGCTGCGGCACAAGCTTTATTTTCTTGGTGCTGGCGGTAAGCATTTTGGTTACCTCCTTAGTGCCGATAAACAGCGAAAACTTCATTGAATGGTGGGGAGTGAGCAAATTTGTCGCCGACCTGTGCAGGATTGTGGGGAAGCTGCTTTTGCTGCCATTAATTGTGGGGATTACTTATGAGATTACAAGGCTTGCGGGAAGGTACGACAATATTGCCACAAGAATAATATCCGCTCCCGGACTGGCGCTTCAAAGGCTTACAACAAAGGAGCCTGACAGCGGAGAAATTGAATGTGCTATTGCAGCTATTACCCCCTGCCTCCCTAAGGAGGGAGAGCCTGATAAATGGTAAATTTATCATTAAGAAAAAAGCTTTCGTCTCTATTGGAGCAAGCCGATTCGGAAACCGCCGCTTTCGAGGTCAATCAGATATTGCAGTGGGCGTTAGGCAATAAATACCTTGTGCTTGCCCCCGAGGACGAGATAGACAAAGCAGATTCGGATAAGGCGATAGAAGCGGCAATGCGGAGAGTAAGAGGAGAACCGCTTCAATACATCTTCGGAGAGTGGGAGTTCTACGGGCTGCCCTTTAAGGTCGGCAGGGGCGTGCTTATTCCCAGACCCGAAACCGAGCTTTTGGTTGAGGAAGCGCTTAAGCTTCTCGGTAAAAATGATAAGGTGCTTGACCTTTGTTCGGGAAGCGGCTGCGTACCCATTGCTATTGCAAAGAAAAAGGACTGTGGGTGCTTTGGGGTAGAGATAAGCGATGAAGCTATGGAATACTTCCGATTAAATATAGAGCTTAACGAGGTTAAGGGCATTGTAAAGGCGCTGTCGGGAGATGCGCTTGAACCCGGCGAGGAGCTTTTGAAGGAGCTGCCCGGCGAATTCAATGTGATTACCGCCAATCCGCCTTATCTGACAGCAGAGGAAATGGAGACGCTTCAAAAAGAGGTTCGACAGGAGCCTGACATTGCTCTGTTCGGCGGCAAGGACGGATTGGATTTTTACAAGGTCATCTTCGGCGTATGGAAGGACAGGCTTTCCGAGGACGGAAGATTTTTGGTAGAGGTGGGAGACAGGCAGGCGGAAGCGGTTGCCGAAATAATGGAAAACGAAGGCTTTCGCTGTGAAACGGCAAGCGATTACGGAGGAATAAAACGGGTAGTTGCAGGCAGGAAAATCTCTTGAAAATATAATTTAACTTCAAAGGAAAGGACAACAAAATGGCAAAAAATAACAACACGCCAAAAAAGCCCGCTGTGGTTAAGGCGAATACTCCCGAGGAAAAGAAGAAGGCGTTGGACGCCGCTATTGCGTTAATTGTAAAGCAGTTCGGCGAAGGCTCGGTTATGATAATGGGCAACCAGAAGTCTAAGCTAAACGTGGAAGCGGTTTCTACCGGTTCTCTCGGTCTTGATATGGCTTTGGGCATCGGCGGGCTGCCTAAGGGAAGGATAGTTGAAATATACGGTCCCGAATCAGGCGGTAAAACCACCGTTTCGCTTCATGCTATTGCTCAGGTTCAGAAGAAGGGCGGAATTGCAGCCTTCATTGACGTTGAACACGCTCTTGACCCTATATATGCGAGACAGTTAGGGGTTGACGTGGATCAGCTTATTGTATCTCAGCCCGATACGGGTGAACAGGCGTTAGAGATAATCGAAGCGCTGATAAGATCGGGAGCCGTTGACATTATTGTTCTTGACTCGGTAGCGGCAATGGTGACAAAAGCGGAAATAGACGGTGAAATGGGGGACAGCTTTGTAGGCGTTCAGGCAAGGCTTATGTCGGCGGCAATGAGAAAGCTCACCTCCGTTATTTCCAAATCCGATACAGTTGCGGTTTTCATTAACCAAGTCCGTGAGAAGATAGGCGTTCTCTACGGCAATCCCGAAACTACTCCCGGAGGCCGTGCCCTTAAATTCTACGCCTCTGTAAGAATAGAGGTAAGAAGAGGCGAGGTTATCAAGGAGGGCGACAAGATTATCGGTGCGCAGACAAAGTGCAAGGTAGTCAAGAACAAGGTGGCTCCGCCCTTTAAGTCCTGCACCTTCGATATGATTTACGGACAGGGTATCAGCAAAATAGGCGAGATAATAGATATGGGAGTTAATCTCAATATTATCAAAAAGTCCGGCTCTTGGTTCAGCTATAACGATATGAAGATAGGTCAGGGACGTGAGAGCGTCAAAAAGTGGCTTACGGAAAATGAGGATATAAGAGACGAGGTCGAGGGTAAGATAAGAGAAAGAGCGGACGAGATATTTAAGAATATGTCGGGGGGAAGCGACGACGATACCGACGATGCGCCCGCAGCCTCCGATTCCTCTGCGCCCTCTGAGGAAGGCGGGGAAAAGGCTAAGGCTCCCGCCGCTAAGGAAACCAAATCCGCCGGAAAGAAATCCAAGAAAGATGTGGTTGTTGAGGCGGAGGAGGATTTTGATGAGTTTTCTATTGATGAGATAGAGTGATTCCGTCGGGTTTAATTTGCGGTGCGGTTGGAGTGTTTGGCGGGGTGATTTTTCTTGTGCGGAAAGTGTAAGCCTTGATTTTTTCTGTGTTTGCGCCTTGATTAAAATAATTTTTGTGAGCGGTAAAATGGGTCTTTTTGATGATGATGAAGAAAACAACGCTGAATATCAGCGGGCTAAAAAAAGAGCTATGTATCTTTTGGGAAGTCGGGATTATTCTTCGGCGGCGCTGAGAGAGAAATTGCTCAATAATTACTCCGAGGAAACGGCGGATAGAGTTATCGGAGATATGAAGGATTACGGGTATCTTAATGATGAGGAGTATGCCGTTAAGCTTGCCGGTTCCTTGGTTAAGGGGAAAAAGTACGGGCTGTATCGGGCTAAAGCCGAAATGCGGCGAAAGGGTGTTCCCGATAATCTTATTGACGAGGCATTGAGAGATTTTGAGCATGAGGATTATGTAGAACAGCTTGTAGAGCTTGTCCGAAAGAAATATTCAGATAGAATCGAGGACAGAGACGAAAGAAGAAAGGTCACCGCCGCTTTGGTAAGAAGGGGATTTGGATTTTCCGAGATTAAGGAAGCTATTTTGTGCGTTTTGGAAGAGGATAGTGAAGAAGATGAGGAATGATTAATCTTTATTAACAATATTTTAACTAAGAACTTGTTCTCATAGGATAGGCGTGCGGATTTTCGAGCACAATTTTTCCGAGGACAAGGAAAAACTTCGCAGGCGGG
>CAYMFX010000097.1:1701-8788 GCA_964389845.1 uncultured Ruminiclostridium sp. | reverse complement strand
TTTCGGACGATTTTGACGACGAGAGCGAGGAATACGAAAATCCCGATGAGGACGATGATCTGGACGAAAGCGAGGATCAAGATGAGTCCGAGGAAATGGGAATGGCTATATCCAATCACCTACCGCTTTTTCTTTTCGTTTTGTAAGTAGCTCTATTGTGCTTGGCGGTAACAGAATTTCTCTTGTTCCCGTTTCAGTTTTTGTTTCACCGATTGGGAGCACTCCGTTCTTTAATCTGCCAACACTTCGCTTGATTTTTAACTTGCCGATGCTCTCATCAAAGTCATCCCAACGCAGTCCACATATTTCGCCTTTACGAAGCCCGGTTGTAATTTCGGTGTAGAAAAAATCATACCATTTTTCATCTGCCTTTATGGTTTCCATGAAGCTGAATCGGCAATTTACCGACCCAGCTATTCACGCATCTATTCTTTGTTTAATGCGACTCAATTTTTGAAAGAATATAACAGGATAAGTAAATGATATTCTTCGGCAATTTTCCCATAAGAACGTGATTCAGGTTTCATTTTACCTTCAATGACTGCATTTAATGTAATCGCTTTAAACTCGCTCGTGTTAGCTTGAATTCCTTCTGATTTCAGCTCCTCTATTCCTTTTTTCAGCAATTTATTTATATAATCGATCTTGCAGGATTCTTCGTTTTGATATCTTTCCAGCAGTTCCTTTTCCTTAGAAAGATCAATATTGGCTTTACCGAGAATAAAACCACTGACCTTATCCTCAGGGCGATATTTTACCGCCTCCAAATTTTCCCTAATATACTCACTATTAAAAACATGGAAAACCAATTCTGTATTATCATTAACATTCGGAAGCTGACCGGAAACAAATTCTATTTGCAGTTCCTTTGAAACTGCATTTTGATCCGACATTGACATCAAAACAGTTCCTTTTTTTTCGCCAAACCGTACCATTGCAGAAGTTTTTTCAATCAAATGCTCCACATTTTCTTTGCTTGATCGGTCAAGAAATTTTAAATCAGTTATTCTTTTAAAAGACTTGCTTATAAAACTTTTTCCTGAGCCGTTGTCAGCATATATAGCCATATTGAAAGATTTAATATTGTCCGACAATTCAGTGTTTGCATGCGGTCCAACACCGTTTAATTTCAATTTAAAATCAAAATTCATAACATTAACTTCCTTACATAATTATATTTGCTTTGCTGCCTCCACTCTTTTCTTTAGCAACAACAATTTGCTTGTCAATCCTGTTTTTCAGTTCCGACACATGAGAAATGATACCCACAAGACGGTTACCCTCAGCCAATCCAGACAAAGCATTCATTGCCTGATTTATGGAGTCATCGTCCAGATTTCCAAATCCTTCATCAACAAACATCGTGTCCAATTTAATACCACCTGCTATTGACTGTATCTCATCAGAAAGCCCAAGGGCAAGGGAAAGGGAAGCCTTAAAGGATTCGCCGCCCGAAAGTGTTTTAACGCTGCGCTCTGTACCGTTGTAATGGTCAATAATATCTAAGTCTAAGCCGCTTTGGGCTTTTTTATCTTCCGCTTCCTTGCGGCGTTTAAGTTCATACTGACCTCCCGACATTACCATAAAGCGTGTGTTGGCTCTGGATATGATTCGATCAAAATATGTCATCTGTATGTAGGTTTCAAGCATTATCTTTTCTTTACCTGCAACTTTTCCGTTGGCGGTATTTGAAAGAGGCAATACCCATTGATAGCGTTTCTCGTAATCATCAAGATCGCCCGATTTTAATTTTATTTTTTGCAGTGCCGATTTGTTGGAGGCAATATATGAATGCAAATCCTTTGATTGCCTGTCTGATTCGCTTTTTTTTCGGCTAAGTTCCTCCTTTTTCCGCTCTTCTTCCTCTTTGTTAAGATTGCATACTGTGGAAAGCTGTTTTTTTGACTAGTCAATAACTGCGCTTAGTTTTCCCTTTTCCTTATCTGATTTATTATAATTCTCTTCCGCAGTTTTTAGAGATTCTTTATTTTTAAGAATAGTCCGCTGTAATTCTTCGCATCTTGCTTTGGCTTCTTTCCTGCATTCAAAACTTAACTTGCTTTTCTCACTGTCCAACTGTTCTTTTTTTAACTTTAATTCCGCATCCAATTTTGCTTTTTCTTCTTTTTCTTCTTCAATGGAATTTTCGAGTTTTTTCAATTCGCTTTCCTTTTTCGGAATGGATTTTTCAAGGGAATTTTTGCGTTCTTTTTTCTCGGTTTCTTTGCTTATTTCGCTGCTTAAAGCTGAAATTTCTTCACTTAACGTCTTAAGTTTTCTTTCAATAAAGCCGCCTGCATCTTCAAAAGAAATGTTTAAATTTGTAGATTTAATTTGCCTTTCTATCTCTTGTTTTTGTGTTTTTAGTTCGGATTTTACGGAGTTGCAGTCCAAGCTTTTCTCCTCCGCTTCTTTTTTGGCAGTGTCGGCTTCATACTTTGCTTTGTCCAATTCTTCTTTGCTTGGAGCACTTTCAGATTTTTTGGCAGGGGTCGGGTGCTTTAGAGAACCGCAAACCGGACAAGGCTTTCCGGTCTCTAATCTCTCGGCAATTATTCCTGCTTGCTCGTCCAAAAACGCTTTGTTTTTAGCATCATAATTTTCTTTGGCTTTTTCGGCCTTTTTAAATATTTCTTTATATTCTTCCTGCAGTGTTTCCAACTCTTTTGTTTTATTGTAATATTTATCAAGAGAATCGCAAATATCTTTAAGTTTGTTTTGTTGGTCTTCGGCGGTTTTCTTTTTTCCCAAAAGCCTTTCTTTTTCTTCACCCGCATTTGAAAGGGTGCTGAGTTCCTTTTTTAATTCATCTACAACTTGTATTTCTCCATCAAGAGAAGATGCGTTTTCGGCAATTTTTTGTTTTTGTTTTTTGATTTTTGCCGCTAATGACTTTATCTCTTTTTCAAGCTTATCAATATCATCATACCGAGGAAACTCCGATTCTTTCTTGGCTTTTTCCTTCTCCGCTTTTTCGGTTCCGGATTTATTTGCCGCTTCCTCATCGAGAATTTTCTTCAAATTAACCAAATTCTCACTTTCGGCAGAGTATTTTTTTTCGGCGTCCTCCAACCTCTTTTTTGCGTCCTCATGAGCTTTGATTTTTCCAAGGTTCTCGTTAACTAAAGCCAATTTATTATCTATTTCGATTATATTCTTGTTTAGTGAATCTTCAGTGTGACTGTCCTGCCGAATCAGCTCTTCAAGCAAAATTACAGTATCGCTTATAGGCAGCGATCCCTTTTTTGCCTTGTTTACTTCAATGCTAAGCACATTGTTTTCGTCAACAGTAATTTCGCTTATATACTGCTTTATGTTTTCTCTCACACTATCGCATTTGGCTTTTAAATCCTGCGCTTCGGATTTTAGTTTTTCTTGCAAATTTTGGTACATCTTCGTATAAAAAATTTGGCGGAAAATCTTTTGCCTTTCCTCGGTTGGAGCAAGAAGCAGTTTAAGAAAATCGCCTTGTGCAATCATGGCAATTTGCAGAAATTGACCGTAGTCTATTCCCATAATATCACGAACAGCATTATCAACATCTTTTGGCTTTGTCACAACACGACCGTCCGGATAATGAAGCTCCGCTTCCACTTTTTGTGTAGTAAAGCCTTCGCCTCGTGCTTTGGGGCGATTATATTCCGGATTGCGCTTTACCGTGTATATTTTTTCTTTGTAGGAAAAAATTAGTTCCACCTCCGTAGGCGTATCGGCATCGGCATATTTTGAACGAAGCATGAAAGGCTCCCTGTTTTCACCGCTTGTCTTTCCGTACAGCGCAAAAGTAATTGCATCAAATATGGTGGTTTTCCCCGCTCCCGTATCCCCTGTAATCAGATACAGACCGCTTGAACCAAGCTTGTCCATTTCCAGCACGGATTTTCCCGCATAGGAGCCGAAAGCCGATATAGTTAATTTTATAGGTCTCATCTTGTTTCCTCCCATATCTTTTCTATCATGCTCTTCATAAATTCCGTCTGTTCATCGCTCATTGATTGATTATTTTGAAGCACATAAAAATCCGAAAAAAGTTTAAGGGGGGATTTGCTTTCCGTATCAGAGGCAGTGCTTATTTCAGCATTCGAGCGTGTCCTTTTATTATCGTAATCCAACTTCATCAATCGGTGATAAATCGAGCGCAGTTTTCCTATTGCATCGGGAATATCTTCTTCATCTGTTAAAGTAATATGTGTGTAATCCTCCTGCCAAGTGGTATTATCATAAAACGACTTTAAGGTAATTTCACCATAAGTGCCTTTTAATTCTACCATATCATGTTGAGGTACAAGCTCGACCTTTTTGCATGATATATTGCCCTTATTTGTCAGCTCAATTACCGCAACCGATTTGTGATCCTTTGCCTCCGAAAACGAATATTTCAAAGGCGTGCCGGAATACCGTATTCTCTCCGAGCCACAGATTTGCGGGGAATGAATATGACCGAGAGCCACATAATCAAATTGATCAAAAACGGAAGAGTCAACATTATCGGAGCCGCCAACTGAAATTTCCTCCGATTCAGTACGCAATGCACCTGTCACAAATTGGTGAGTGATTAGAATGTTTCTGTTGTCAGGATTTATATTCATTTTTGATATTGCAAATTTTACTGAGTCGGTATAGGAAACAATCTTTTCGCTATTATCATCGCAAAAGCAGCGAACATTTGCGGGCTTTATAAACGGTAGCATAAAGACATCGACAGTTCCGTATTCATCATGAAGAGATAAGGGCAAAACATTCCCGTCATAAACCTTAGAAATATGTATACCACTGCGATCCATAATGCGAGAACCGAAGGAAATTCTTTCGGGAGAGTCATGATTTCCGCTGATGATAAATACCTCTGTTTTTCGTTGTGACAATTGGAAAATAAAATCATCAAAAAGCTGCACCGCCTCAACCGGAGGAACAGCTTTGTCATAAATGTCGCCTGCAATAATGATGCCTTCGGGTTTTTCTTCATCAATAATGTTGATAATTTTCTTTAAAATATATTCTTGATCCTCCAACATGGAGTATTCGTTGATTCTTTTTCCCAAGTGGAAGTCGGACAGATGAACGCACACATCGGGCTTTCTCGTATCGCCTAAACGCCCGCCTTTAAAATCAAGCTCACTGGTCAGCAAATCAGCTGTTTCAATTTCGTAATCCCTGTCGGCATTACCGTCAAAGCCGAGATCAATAAGCACCAAATACTTATGATTAACGTGAACAAGTTGCTTTCTGATCTCATCTTTTAGTGTTGATAGGTCAGATTTTTCAGTTGCGTTTTTGGCATTGTTTGGAATTTCAAGATCTATGATTGTGTCCATAATTTTATACTTGTTACCGTTTTTGGACACATTTAACCCTACATTCGCAAGGCCTTTGACATCGTCTGCTATTGTACCAACATCTTCTTTCAGTCCCAAAGCTGCTAAGTGAGCTTTTACCTCTTCAAGGGTTCTGTATGACGATGACAGGTATTGTATCAAATAAGCACGTCTGTTACGCAGATAGTTTCGGTCGGAGGGTTTTGTTGCAAGCATATCCCAAAGTATGCGCTTATCGATACGTTTGTATTTTGACGCTCCTGTAGTATGTTTTGCAATTTTCTTGCCCTTTAATGTGAGCTGATATGCTTGCGTGATTATATCTGAATATTCGTTTCCGTTAACATTTTCCGAAACGGTTTTAGGAACTTGATTTACCCATCCCATGCCCTTTAGCCATGCGCAAATTGTGCGAACATATTTGTCGGAAGTGCCTTCCGTGTCCGAGAGAAGTTTATTGCGTTCTTCAGGTGTAGCCGCTTCTTTCAATCCCTGCAATATCAAATGTTGCGGAACAGAAGTAAAGCCCGCCTCACCGACAAAGCCGAGCTGCGAACCTATTTCAAATTTCGTCATAACTTGTCCGTTACTCAACAAATTTAAAATTCTGCAAACGGGTGGATATGACAAAAAGGCTTGTGTTAGTATTTCACATTCTTCATTGCTACCGTCTTCGGAATTAGCGTAAGCATTTCCAAGCTCCGTTATCGAACAGGTGTCGTTGTCTCGGTCGTATTTCAGCATACCGATGCTTATCGCCCAGCGCAAAAACGAATCCGCAGGCCAATCACTTTGATATTCTTTCCGCTGTCCTTTAAGCACAGCCTGAATTATCCCCGAACACGGAGCGTTGCTTCGTGTATATCCTTTCGGAGTCCCTTTTCCCTTTAAAAGAACATACGGCACACATATCGGATCGGAGTCAAGAAAACGCATCATATCTTCCGCACCGTTTTCTTTGGAAATAAGGCGCGGTATTTTATTCTCTTTCAGCAAACGATTGATAGTCGAATTAGGCACAAAAACGCGCACCAGATTTTTTAAATTGGGAATGGTATACGCTTCTTGTACCCAACCGAATGTTCTTTCCGTCATAATTCGCTCCTATCAATAATTTGTTATTAAGACTTCTTTTGTGACATTCTGCTTATTGTTGGTATGGTAGTTGCAGTTGTCATAGTTGAAGTTTATCCCATGCATATTATACTGATTACGTTCTATCCAATCAATGAGCGGCTCGTTGATAGCACCTTTATGCTCAATAACATTGGACAGCGCAAAATTCACCCCGCGTTCTGACAGTTTGGTGAGTATTCTGAAAAGCTCCTCGTCATCATCTTGTGACCAGCCCTTAAACCCGCGTTTGCCGTCGTTGTAGCTGCCGCAGGTGAGCAGGTAGGGCGGATCAGCGTAAATAAAATCACCCTCGTCAAGGACAGAGTAATTGAATTTGCAAAAGTCGTTTGCTGAAAAATGAATGTTCTCTATTTTACCTTTGAACCTAATCAAATTATCCCGCATAACCTCGTTAAAGCTGCTGCGATTTCGACCAAACGGATTATTATAGTCGTGTTTGCTGTTAAATCTGAATTGATAATTGAAGCTGTAACATATAAGCACGTATAAATCAAGCGGTTTTCTTGTTACGTTGTAGTAATTTCTGAAATTTATGTAGCCCTCTTCGTTCGTCTTACTTAATTGCCAACTCCAGATTGTTTTGTCAATGTAGTCTAAAATATATTCTGCGCTATGCTTTTGAAACTCCTTTAAAA
>CAYMFX010000097.1:0-1691 GCA_964389845.1 uncultured Ruminiclostridium sp. | reverse complement strand
TTTCCGCGTCTGTGTTTATGCAGACATCGCAGCCGCCACAAAAAATATCGACAAACGTACCGATCTCAGACGGGAAATACTCCCGAATGGAATCAATTATTCTGTATTTGTTTCCTATATAATTAAAAGGCGCTTTAACAGCCATGTTAATGCCTCCTTAAAAAATACAATTGTTCTTTTAATCCCGCCTTGTTGTTGGGAATTTTGTTCTTGTATCTTCGGTAGTCGAACTCAAACAGTTTAAAACTATCGCCCACCGCGTATTGCGCGCAAATTTCGGAAAGCTCGCTTGTAGAAAGCAAACCCTCGTTGTTGTAGCTTATGAGGATGTACTTGCACTTACAATCCCGAACCAATGTGTTAAACGCGTCCGCCACGGTACTCTTTTTGCAGAATACCGACTTCTGCTCATCGTATTTTCTCATCCCGGTAACGCCCGAAATTTCCGGATAATCATAACGTGCTAGTGTTTCAAGAATGTGATAGTTCGGAAGATACTCGCGGGAATTATATGGGGGATCGGCGTACAGCAGATCGCATTTTTTTCCCAAAAGTTTCTCATAATCCTCAGTAAAACACGCGTTCTTTTTTCGGTTGTTGATAATGGTCGGTTCTTTCAATATCAATGAATTAAACGTTCGGTCGTCCCAGTATTTCAAATACGCACCGTATGTCCCAGTTATATTGGAAACGTAGGGAACAGCATTGATAAGTGCCGCCAGCAAATAGTAATACTCATCATCGTTAATTAGATTTTGATCATACCATTTTTGTATCGTTAATCTGATTATATCGATTTTCAAAGCATTATCCGCTTGAAAGTACATTCTTTCACAATTTTCGGTTGGACTGTAGTTGTTATAAACGAAGCACTCGCTTTTTGATAAATCGCTATCCTCAAATTTAAGTTCGTTAAGATACTTGATTGGATTGCTTATTTCAAGCCTCTTAAATTGAGGTTTACTATTAAGAGCTATCGATCCTCTCTGGAGGACATAACTGAAAAATAAAAAATCATTGCTTATAGTCCTGTAACCCTGCATCTTAAAATTTTGGGACACGACTCCCGAACCCGCAAACAAATCAACAACCGATGAAACAGAATCCGTCTCGGAGTTGATGACACTATTTATATTATCAATCTGCAAATTCTTGCCGCCTATGT
This sequence comes from uncultured Ruminiclostridium sp., assembly GCA_964389845.1. Taxonomy (GTDB): domain Bacteria; phylum Bacillota; class Clostridia; order Oscillospirales; family Ruminococcaceae; genus Ruminiclostridium_E. Next base: position 526 of record CAYMFX010000097.1, on the reverse strand, counting down.
ATCTCATTGTGCCCCCAAGTTCATAACCACAAGTTGTACTTATTCATTTTATATTATACAACATTTTGAATTGTTTTTCAATATCTTTTTATAAAATTTTTATTATTGCTTTGTTAATTATTCATAAATTGCGACTGTTGAATTTGTTAATCTTGCGTTGATCAGCGTTTGTTCTTAAGTTATGTTCAGATACATAAACAGAATTATATGTTAAATGCCGAAAATGCCCTATCTCCAGCTTCTTGTTATAGGGCTATTGCAATGAAAAATGCAGTTGTATACACAAATGAGTATCATTTAACTAATATATTTTATGAAAATGACAGAATTGGATACTGCTTGCCAATATATATTTTATTGATGATGAATGAGAAAGAAGGAAATAATATAGAACTCTCACTTTATCAAATACAAAATAATGTAGTAAAAATTCTGAAGTGCTTGCCTGATGTTGAGAAGGAGAAAAAAGAGCAGGTTGCTGAAATTGTACAGTATTTTACTGATAGGGAGGTTTTTTTTGAGAAAA
>CAYMFX010000096.1:0-8920 GCA_964389845.1 uncultured Ruminiclostridium sp. | reverse complement strand
ATTATATTTTTTCAGTGGAAAAAAACTGTGTAATATTAAATACGGGTCAAGAAAGTGCGTTAAGCCGTCACAGTATAAATGATGTTAAAGAAGCGTTGAGTACTTTTTCAGTGAGGTATTGATATGTTTTGGATATATGAAATCGTTGAAATACTTGCTACTTGTTGTGAAAGCGCCCTTATTTTATGGTTTATGTCCTCTTTTTTTGAATTTAGATTTAGACAAAATCCGAAACAAAGATATATACCTTTTATATGCTTTGTTATTTTGATTACGGCGGCTGTGACGGCATTGTCAAAATTAATGCCCGATGAAAATTTTATTTGTACCCTGATTTATATTATCATAATATTTATTTACAGCTGTTTTCTTAACGGAAAGTGGGCAAGTCATTTGCTTCTTATTTTAGTTGCGGAAACATTACTTATATTAATTTCCTTGTCAATGACTTCGGTTATGACATATATTACTTCACTTAATTCCGATGAACTTATAAACGGTAGAGGCTTAATACGAATAATATCATTAATAATCAGCAAATGTCTGCTTTTCTTTGCATACAAGGTAATTCTTATATCATATAAAAATAAACCAAATTTAAGACAAACCGAATGGATAGCCTTTGCGGCAATATTTCTATCCACGCTGCTAACGGGTATTTGTGTTTATAAATTGCAGATAAACGATTATGCAAGCGGTAATGCTCCATTATTTCCATTGTCGGCATTATGCTTGGCAGTAATAGATCTTGTTTCTTTTTATATGCTTTCAAAAATTTCAAAGGAACATCACGAAAACACAAATAATTCATTGTTGGTAATGCAGCTCAGAGAACAGGAAGATAATATCTCGGAAATGAGAAGTATTTATAATTATATAAGGAGAGTCCGCCATGATATTAAGGAGCAGTATGGCTGTATGCAGGAAATGCTGCAAAGCAACAAATATGAACAAGCTAAGGATTATTTGCATGAAATAAAAATACCTAATATAATGTTAAATCCCTCCATAGTTACAGATAATGATACCCTTAATGCGATATTAAATTATCTGTCCCATAAATGCAATAACAGCAAAATTAAATTAAATTGCTTAGTTGCATCAAGTGATATTGAGTGTTTTTCTGCCACTGATATAAGTGTTATTTTGACCAATCTTGTGAATAACTCGCTGGAAGCTTGTCTTGAAATACCTGAGGCGGAAATTAAGGCAGAATTGTATGACCAAAAGAATTATTATTGTATAACGGTAAAAAATCCCATAACACAGTCTGTGCTGACAATCAATCCTTTGCTTGCCACTACAAAGCCAAATAAGGAGATGCATGGTTTTGGCGTGGAAAGTGTTAAGCTCTTAGCTGAAAAGTACAATGGAATAACAAAGTTCCGAGAAGAAGGATTATTTTTTATAGCGGAGGTATGGTTGAAACGACCACTTCAGAAGAAAAATATACCAGTTGGGAATAAATAACTACCAGTCAGGAAACAATTATTGATTTTTTATATAATTGACTATATAATCTACAAGAGGTGATCTTATGATTACTGCAATTGCAAATTATATAGTCAATTTTATTTATTCCAAAAATAATTTATTGATTGAAGAACGTGAAGTATATGTATATGGGTATGAAATTATTTTATCTTCGTTTATTACCTTCTTACTTTTAATAGTGACAGGGTTGCTGTTTGGAATGCCTATTGAGGCTGTTACATTTTTTATGGTGTTTTATTTATTGAGACGCAGAACCGGAGGCTATCATGCAAATACATATTTAAAATGTAATTTAATTTTTGAGGTTAATGTTATATTAGCCATGATTTTGGCATCTTTAAATTTTATTTTTTGTGTAAAAATAATTATAAATATAACCTCATTTTTATTTTGTTTGGTCTTGGCAATTGTTAAGGCACCAATATCGAATCAGGACAAGCCAATTCCAAAAAGTATGCGAAAAAAACATAAGATTTGGGCAACTATACTCATATTGTTTTTTGAAATATTGTCCATAGGTATATTTCACGTTGGTTCAAATTCAATTTGTATTTCATTTGCAATGGCATCAACTGCTTTTGCTATGATAATAAATTCCGAAGAGAGGAGGAAAAGCACATGAAAAAAATGAATATTGCAAAGCTTGCGGCAAAATTTGGTAAATTCGCTGCAGTAAAGGCTGCCGGCACTGCATCGCAGTTTGGCTATCATCAGCCTAAAGAACCTAAATCCTTGAAAAAATAAGTGACTGAACGAGTAATTTTTCAATGGGTTGAGTGTAAAATTATAAAATGTTTTATAGAAAGGATGTAAAAAAATGAAAAACAAAGCAATTAAAAAAATAACGTCAATAACTTTATCAACAATTACAGCTATTAGCTATATGGCTATATCGGCTGCAGCAGTTACATCGGTTAATTGTGAGACAGATTGCGGTGGTGCTTCTTGTAGGGGAAACTTAACATACGAAAGCGGTCGAAACAGAGCGTACATAGAAGGGTACATAGGCGAGGATCCAACAAGAAACACCTTGTTGATTGATGCAACCGTGAGAGCAGGTTATAAAATACCCACTTCAAGTAATTTAGTTTATACTACTAAAAAAGATTCATCAAGCGCAGGCGGAATTCGCGTAACTAATACTCCAATTAGTAATGGAACTTTTTCCACTGCCACTGGAACTATAAAATTCACTGTAAACACAACTACAACGGGTAACATAGGCTTAGGTCCAATAAGTAGCAGATAAAGCTTGTTGCGATTGAGCACTGCTCACGAATGATGGCGAGAGTGGTGCTCAAATTTATTATCAGTTTTACAATTACGGAGAGAACGAAAAGCAAATGAAAAAGAAAATCACTGCATTATTGACATTAACCTTATTATTCGGCGGATGTGCGTTATCGGGAGAACCGAATTATGAAAGTGAAATCGGCGGCACCATCCCTTCTGCCACGGAAGGTGTTGGCGCAGGCATATCTGTTTTCGAAGATTTTGATACAAGCGCTGCCGTTTCCGAAAGCGTTAATTCTGAAAACAGCTCAAAAGCAAATAATTACACTCCTCCCGAAGGCTCGCTTATATTAAAATGGGGCGTTAATAATTTAGGAAGCGGCTTTGACGGGTCGCTTGTGTCAGAGTTTAATGAGGCTCTGCACAAATACGGCTGCGATTTTAGTGTGGAATTTGTTGATTTATATAAAGAACGGCTCTTTGATTATGGCACGGGAACATTTGATTTAAGGCAGGCAATAACGGATTATGAAAAGAGCGGCAGTCGGCTTGATATTATAGATATGTCCTTTTCGGAGGGCGGAATCGGAATAGAGGGCGGACAGCCTGAGGAGGGCAAAAGGTGTGAATTCGCTTTGAACGGACTTTTGGAGCCTCTTGATAAAAGCAGCATAATGCCCGATAATGTTTTCCCTGATGAAATATGGGATATGGAAAAAATAGGCGGTGTCGTTTATACTCTTCCTTCCTGCACCTTGCTTTATCCTAAGGTGCTCACTGTCGGTTTAAACACCGATTATATCTCGCAGGAGACAATTTCCGATTACGACGGAAGCCTTGAGGGGCTTGTGAATATTCTTTCGGAGCTGCCGAAATACGGACGCTCTGTTTGCGTGCTGGATATGAGCCAGACTTATTACGAAACCTCTTCTGTTTCCTCCGAATTTGATTTTGTTCAGTCGTTAGCACTGGATTACAAAACCAAGAAAGCGGTAAATCCCTTTGAACACCAACAGTTTTTGGATTATGCGAGAACTCTTAATAAAGCATACGGAAAAGGACTCATTAACTCCAACACAGGCGGCGGCATAAATTTTTCCACCTATGGGGGCTGTTTTGATTTCTCGGAGGATAAAAAAACGGAGGTAATATCCTTTATTTCCGAAGGAAAAATATCGGACGATGAAATAAAAAATATATTTAATGCCGAACCCGAGAAATTCAAGGAATTCTCTTATTCAAAAGCGTATATAAAGAACACCTCCTCCGGCAATATCGGTATATCCACTTTTTCGGAGCATAAGGAACAGGCGCTTCGGCTGCTGAATGCGATTTGCAATGATTCCGATTGCGCTTTGGCGCTGCAAGACATCGGCATATACCGCCCTCTCGCAGTTATAGACGCAGAAACCTTTGAGAATAACGCCGCCGAAGCGGGATTAAGTCTTTCCCCCGTTGCAGGGTATAAAATCAGCTATACCGATGTTTCGGAATACAATGAAATCAAGATCGCTCTTTACAGCTTTTTTGACGAATTGTGCCATGCCGAGGATTTTGAAGCGAAGCTTGATGAAATCAATGCCGAATTAAAGAAAATGGGTATTGACGATTTTGTGGATAAAGTCAATGCTTCACTGGCAAAAAACGGTCATGCGCCGGATTAAGACGGAGAGAAGAAGGGAGCATTACGAAAATGAGATTAAAAAGTGTTTTCAAACCGCTTGCTTTCACCCTTTCCGCCGCAGCTCTCTGCTCATGCTCGGGAAACGGCGAAATCAAATCGGAAGCGTATGTTATGACAAGCGGCGCAACTGAATGCCTTTACGAAGCGGAAGCCTTTGACTGCGTCAGCAACGGAAGCCGCAACCTTATCACTTATTATTCTGCGGCGGCGGGCAAATGCGTCCCCATATGTACCAAGCCTAATTGTACGCACGAATCCGACGACTGCACTGCCGTGGTGGACAGTGCGAGGGGAATGTTAAAAACCGAGGACGGCTTGATGTTTTTCGATTACGGAGAGGAGGGAGAGCTAAACCTTATAAAATCGGACTATAACGGTTCAAACCGCAGGGTAATTGCCGCTCTTGACAATTTAATGTCTTATACCTGGACAGACGCCGTTTATGGCAAGGACAGCGTATTGTGCATTTATCGGGATATGGTGGGATTTGAGGAAATTGAGGACGACCAAACCCCTGAAATGGCTGACGAATATACTAACCGCATAGTCCGCATAGATGTCAACGGCGGTGAAGCTTCGGAAATCCTGTGTAAAAAGGATCATGCCGCCGCAGTATCGAACGCTTTAATATATGAGGGCAAGCTCATCTATTCTTATCAGCATTACACACGGGACATCAGAAAGCTGTCCGAAGGAGAGAAATTAGGAGATTATTATCTTTCGGGCTTTTACAGCTTAGACCTTGATACGGGCGAAGAAAAAAAGCTTTCCGAGGGTTACGACAAAATGATGATGACGGAGCAAAGCTTTAATTATTTTAATCCCGAAAGAATTATCTGCCATAATCTCGAGGACGGAAAGCTTTATTTGTACAGTATGAACACAAATAAGTTTTCACCGATCGGCGAGTGTGGGGGTACCTATAATAATTTTGCCGCAGACGGCGATGATTTGTTTTATTTTGCGGACAGTGACCGCACGCAGTATACCCGTTACAGCCTTGAAACCGACGAAATATCCTTTGTGCCGCCACTCCCCGAAAACTGCAATTTAAGCTGCATAGTTGGCAGTACGGTATGGGTGACATATAAAGACGAGGAAGGGCGGTATTCTCGTGGGTGGATAAGCAAGGACGACTTTGTTAGGGGAAATCACAGCGGTTTAAAATTTGCTTATTTCTTTAATTCACTGGACGGTTCTGTGAAATATTAAGAGAGGTACGAAAATGAAGCTTCAAATAAACGCTCTTACAAAGCAGTACGGCAAATTCACCGCCCTTAACAATGTGACCTACGAATTCACCGACGGAATATACGGCTTGTTAGGTCCTAACGGCGCGGGAAAATCCACCATGATGAACATAATTACCCAAAACATAAAAGCCACGGCGGGCGAGGTTTTGGCGGACGACGAGAATGCCGCCAAAATGGGAAAGCAATACAGAAGGCTTTTGGGCTTTATGCCCCAGCAGCAGGCGATTTATCCCGCCTTTACACTTACAAGATTCTTGTATTATATGGCGGCGCTTAAAAATATCCCCAAAAAAGAAGCGGCAAGGCAGATAAATAAGCTTATTGAGTCTCTTAATCTTGCAGATGCGAGAAACAAGGCGTTAGGCGGTTTCTCGGGCGGAATGAAACAAAGAGCATTATTGGCGCAGGCGCTTTTGGGCAATCCCAAAATCGTTATTTTGGACGAGCCCACCGCAGGACTTGACCCAAAGGAAAGAATAAGCCTGAGAAACCTTATAGCAAGAGAAGCCTTTGACAAAATCGTTATAATTGCCACCCACGTTGTTCCCGACATAGAGTTTATCGCTAAGGACGTTTTGCTTTTAAAGCAGGGAGAAATAATCGACAGCGGCTCTCCCGAAAAGCTGTGCGGCAGTGTTGAGGGAAAGGTTTTCGAGCTTTTGCTTTCTATGGCGGAGTTTGAAAAAATACAAGGCAGTCTGCATATAATAAACATTTCGCACCGCCGTGACAAGGTGTGTGTGCGTATTCTTGCCGACCAACCGCCCCGGGGCTTTGAATGCCATGGGGCTGTTCCCGCTTTGGAGGATTTATACCTCAGCTATTTTGAAGGTTGAGGTGGAAAAATGAAAATATTTTTTTACGAATTAAGCAAGATTTTCGGCAATATAAAGCTGCTTGCATTTATTATTGCCGTTATAATGATAAATATCGCCTTTTTGGTTTATAACGAGTATAACGGGGACTTTTCGCCCGGTGAATACAATGAGATTTGGGAAAATTTAAGTGAAATGTCCCAAAGCGAAAGGGGCGAATTTATACAGGAAAAATCCCATATCATGAACGACCTTCTTTTCGATTATGAAGGGGTAATGGAGGTCAGCTTTGATTATACGGGAGAGTGGTACAAAGAAGAAGCGCTTATAAATTATGTTAAGGGCGAGGTTGACCAGTGCCTTACCTACGGGGATTATCTAAGCTCTATAGACGAGAGCGCCGATATTATGGCTGAGATGCCTATTTTTGCCGACAAGGAAAGCTTTGATTACAAAAACATAATGAAAACCAAGGACGACTTTGGGCATTTGGAAAGAAAAGCGCTTGATCCGCAGCCCTCCAAAGGAATTCTGACGGCGGTTCGGTTCGGCTTTACGGACGTTCTTGCGTTTATTCTGATATTGTTTTTCTTGGTGGTTTTGATTTCCCGCGAGAAGGAGCTGGAGCAAATCGAGCTGTTTCGCACCTCGGAAAAGGGCGGTATGGCGCTTGCCTGTTCAAAGCTGTCCGCAGTGTTTTTTTCGGATATAATTGCCATTGTCGCCCTTTACGGCGGCAGTATGCTCTCCGGGTATCTTTTATACGGCTTCGGAGATTTAAACCGTGATATTCAGTCGGTTTACGGCTTTTTCGGCAGCAATCTTGATATAACGGCGAGGCAGTTTTTGGTTTATTTTCTGCTGCTTAAGCTGCTTTCCTGCTTTGCTTTTTCCGCATTGGGCTTTTTCCTTTTTACCCTGATGTCGGGGGGCATTTTTAATATAGCGGCAATGACCGCCGTTACGGCGGCGGAGGGTGCGTTATACTTTTTCGTTGAGCCTTCAAGCATTTTTGCTCTGTTTCGTCAAATCAACATTTTCTCCGCTGCGGACAGCGGCAGTCTATTGGGAAAATATCTGAATATCAACCTTTTCGGCGTACCGATTTTTTCCCTGCCTGTTTCGATGGCCGTTACGGTGGTATCGGCAGTTGCTTTTTCCGCCTTGGGTGTGGCTGTTTTCTGTATTCGCAGACAGGCAGCCAAGCGCAGATTAAAGGTCGCCGTTCCCTTTGGCAAGCACACACGGCTTTTGCCCCACGAGATGTACAAGACCTTTGTCGGAGGTAAGGCTTTGATAATAATCGGGGGACTTTTAATATTCACAATACTCACTTATAATCCCGTAAAAATAAGTTATGGCGGAATATCCGATTATATCTATATCAGTTATGTTAATCAGCTTCAAGGCGAGGTTACCGAGGAAAAGCTTGAATTTATCGAATCCGAGCTTGAGGAAGCCTACAAGGATACTACCGAAAGCGGACGCTACAGAACGGAAGCGCTTGAAAGGCTGAAGGCTCACGCACTGTATTTAAGGGAAAAGGACGGTCTGCTGTTTAACGACAAGGGCTATGACTTATTGACAGGGGGAAATAAGCAGAGCGACCGTTATTCGGCTTGCTTTATGGCTGTGCTTGTCACAATTATTGCGGGATATATCTACAGCGAGGAATATAAAACGGGGGCTTTCAGAATTTTGAGGGCGACTCAAAACGGCAGGGGCAAAACCTTTTTGTATAAGCTGCTGTCCGCTGCCCTTGCGGGCTTCTTGATAATGGCAATTATAAACGGCACGGAGTTTTACAATACCCTTTCCGCTTATGGCACAAAGTATATTTTTGCGCCCGCCCACTCTGTGGAAAAGCTTGAAGCAGTGGGAGCAATGCCGATTTTTTGGTATTTGGTCTTGCTTGAATTGGGCAGATTTGCCGCCCTTGTTTTACAGTCCGCTGTAATATTCTTTGTTTCCTCAAAAGTGAAAAGCTATTCCCTGACGGTTATCGGGGGAATAGCGGGCTTTGCGGTACCGCCGATTATTGCGGCTGCGGGGTTCGGATTTATGGATTACTTTTTGCTGAATCCTTTTCTTATCGGAAATATGTTTTTTTAGCGTATAGCTTTAGCAGACTTAATAGTTTTATAATTTAAGAATATAGCAAAATTTTAGCTGATAATACAAAATAGTACATAGGAAGGATTTTTGATTTATATAAATTCTCGATTAAATTGAAGTAATAACCACAGTTTAATCGGGGATTGCAGCCGAAATACTAATCCCACAATTTTAAATGGGATTAGTATTAAAGTCTTTGAGGAGAAATAGAAAAAATTTCTCTCAATATTCCGATGGCTTTTTTAAGCCGTGCTTTAATAGGAGTTGATTATCATAGTCCAAACAGCCTGTGGAATCAAAAGGCTGCTTGGCAAAATCGGCAGAAT
>CAYMFX010000095.1:0-8922 GCA_964389845.1 uncultured Ruminiclostridium sp. | reverse complement strand
ACGAGAACTCCTACACTTCTCAAATGGTTAGAACCATTAAGTATTTCGCAGAGCTTAAGTAATAACCTCCATGTCAAAAAAGACGATCGCTTTCGGGCGGTCGTCTTTTTTATAAATTCTGTCTAATTATGTAAGGTTTCCTATTGCCTCCTGCCAATCAACCAAGAGATTGTATCGTTCGGTGGTAAATTTCAGTACGCAGTAATTGGGGTCGTCCCAGCCGCTGAAATGATTTTTTAACCCGTCGTACCACATTTCTTTTTTAATATCGGGGGCGGTTATCTGTTCGATAATACCCGTTAATGCAATATGGTAATCTACTGAATTAACGCAAACGCTTGCTTTGTTGCAGCGGTTTATTATGTCTGCTTTTGCGCCTGTTCCCGTACAGAACGTGAGCCACCGTATACCCGCCGACTTTGAAATTGAGATAGTCGTGGTATGCGGATAGCCGTCCGGATCCACAAAAGCAAGGGTGCAGAAATTCTGAGAACCGCCTGATCTTTCGGAAATAATATCCCCTGCTCTTTTAATAACTTTTTCATTCATTTGATAATCTTCCTCCTTTATTTTGAATTGTCATGCTGCAATAAATTATTATATTTCACAGGGAGAATTTTGTCTTGTAAAAAAACGACACACAGAAAATTTATTTTAAAGAGCGGCTTTTATTTTCGTTTGAACCTTTACCCGTAAAAATTCGTCTATATATACGAAGCCGGTTTCAATTTCCCTGAAAAGGAGGCGATCCAAGATGCCCGACAGCTTTGAACAAAAGCTCAAAGAATGTATCTCTCCCTTAGAGCGCTTTGTTAATTTCAAAATATCCAACCCTCAGGACGCAAAGGACATAATTCAGGAAACCTGTCTGACCGCCTATCTGAAATATCCCAATCTTAAAAATCGGGACAGCTTTAAGCCTTGGTTAATCAGCATTGCCAAAAATAAGTGCAACGACTACTACCGGCAAAAAGCAAGGGTAATGGAGATTCCGCTGGAGGATCTGAACGAAGCCGCATTTGCCAAAAGCCTATACGGAATCAAAAAAAACAATGCTGTAAAGGATACACTGGAGCTGTTAGGGGATAAGGAAAAGCAAATAATTTATCTCTATTATTTTAAGGAACTTCCGCAGGAGGAGATAGCAAAAAGGCTCAACTTGCCCTTAGGTACCGTAAAAAGCCGCCTGCATTATGCCAAAAAGAGCTTTAAGGAAAATTACCCATACTTTAGTCAAGCAAAAGGAGAAAAAACAATGAACACAAATACTGCAATAATGCCCGAAATAATGCCCGAATACACTATAACGAAATCGGATAAGGAGCCTTTTCCCGTTAAATGGGAGGAGATAATGGGCTGGTTTATCGTTCCGAGGTTGGGGGAAAAAATAAAATGGGCGATGTACGACTTTCCCGAAAGAAAACGCACCGAGCAGTGCGTTATGGAGGTGGTAGGAAAAGCGGAGGTACACGGAATTGAGGGAGTGGAAATATCCTCCGTGGAGTACAATCCTATGGAGTGCAACAGTGCAGGAGGACAAAATAAGGTTGAACGCCGCTTTGTGGCACAGCTTACCGACACCCACTGCCGACTGCTTGCGGAAAGCCACACCGAAAACGGAATAAAGAAATACTTCACCTTCCTCGACGACAGCGATTTTCTCGACAACTGGGGATTTGGCAAAGAAAACTGCGGAAACGATATACACATTGCCCCTAAATATGATATAATAAGGGAGGGCAATGTTATCACCGCCGCCGAAAAAGAGTTTCTGATAGACGTAACAGGCAGATACACCGTTAATATAGCCGGCAGAGAGTACGATACCGTATGCGTCACCGACTGCTATACCTATATTGAAGGGGCAATGAGCGAGCAGTTTATCGATAAAAACGGGAAAACCGTATTGTGGCGCAGATTTAACCGTAACGATTGGGCAATTGACAGATACGGCAGTAAGTGGACGGAAATTCTGCCCGATAACGAAAGACTTACGGTAAACGGCGAAACCTATGTGCATTGGTACGACTGCATAACGGACTATATCCTGTAACCGCATTCTGCGCCCCAAGAAAAAAGCACAAGGAGAATACAAAAAATGATATATCAAAAATTATCCCGTGCTCTTGCCCCTATAACCGCCCAGCCCTTTTGCAGCGGCTATAGGGAGTATTCTCCCTGTGATGCTTTAAAGCCCTACATACGCTGTTTCTGGACAAGCGTAAGTCAAAGCCGCAGATTGATTATTCCCGACTTATGCGCGGACATTATTTTTGACATTGACAATAACGAGGCATTCTTCTGCGGCGTTTCCGATGAACCCTTTGTTTCCGAACGATTAACGGAAATCTTCGGCATTCGCTTTTACGCTTGGACAGCCGCCTTGTTTTCGGAGGACAGCCTCAAGAAAACATTAAACGGCGGCTTTAAGTTAGGCGGGCATTTCGGCAAATTAGAAAAGAGCCTTGCCCCCAAAATAGCCTATGCAAAAAACACAGAGGAGCGAATACAATTATCCGAAGAATTTCTTACAAACAATCTTAATGGGCGTAATTGCGGTCTTTTTTTGAATGCAGTCGGTGAAATAGCAGAGCTAAAAGGCGCCTGCACCGCCGAGAATGTTTCAAAAAATCTCCACATCAGCAGCCGTCAGCTTGAACGGATTTTTTCGGAATATTCGGGGCTTACTCCAAAAAAAGCCGCCATGCTGATAAGGTATCAGCTTCTATGGCGTGATATTCTTTTCGGGCAATGCTTTAACGGAGCGGAAAAAGCCGTGGAATACGGCTACAGCGACCAATCCCATATGTTAAAGGATTTTCGTAAATTTCACACGGTCTACCCTGAGCAAGCGAAAAAATTAGCGCTGAACAATGTCGCATTTTTACAAGACGGCTGTCCCATAAAATGATATAATGGCAAAAAATAAACAGCGAAGGGGAATTTTTATGAACAGCTATGAAAATATCTTTAAATCCGCGCAAAGATTTATTTACCGCAATGCCCGTCCCGTGGAGCTTGCACGCTGGCGTTATCATTTCGAGAACGGGGCGAAGGAAGACGTACTGACGGCTCTTTCCGCCTTTCAAAACGAGGACGGCGGCTTCGGACACGCACTGGAAGCGGACAGCTTTAATCCCAATTCATGCCCCATTCAGACCTGGAACGCAGCCGCAATATTAAATGAGATTGGAGTTAATGACAGCTCCCACCCGATAATCAGAGGAATACTGCGCTATCTTGAAAGCGGGGCTGATTTCTCCGAGGAGCATAATCAATGGCTCAATACCGTTAAAACCAACAATGCATACCCCCATGCAGTATGGTGGGACTACTCCGAGAAAAAAAGCGAATGGAACTATAACCCCACCGCTCATCTTGCGGGATTTATCCTGCGCTTTGCCGACAGGAACAGCGCACTGTACAAAAAGGCGGAAGTAATCGCACGGCAGGCGTATGATTGGTTCAAGGCTCATGTTCCCTTTGGAGACAGTCATGTTACGGGCTGTTTTATCAGCTTGTTCAATTATCTTTCCGAAGCGGACGTAAAGCTTGTGGATATGGAGGAGTTCAGGGACAAGCTTATGAAGGAGGTAAACTCCGATATATGCCGCGATACCGAAAAGTGGAAAACCGAATATGTAAGCGGACCCTCCGCCTTTATTCACAGCAGCGACAGCATATTCTATAAAGGCAATGAGGAGCTTGTAAAAAAGGAATGCGAATTTATCGCCGAAAGTCAGCTTGCAGACGGCTCGTTTATTGTGCCTTGGCAGTGGTTTAACGGGTACAAGGAATTTCCCCTTGCCGAAAACCGGTGGAAATCTGTGATTGTGATTGAAAAAATTTGTTTTCTTAGGGAATTTTCGTAATTATTTTTGGTTGAACTTCGTAATACAGCCGCTCTTTGTGTTTGAGCGGCTGTATTTTGTATTATTTAGGGATAACCTTAATTTATTACAGCACTGATAATATAATTTTAAAAACGATTAAAAATCTTTAAAAATATATTTACTTTATTAAGAAGATGTGATATAATAATCTCAATCAGAAATTGACAAAATATGATTTATAACATGGCGTTTTATATTATTGTGATTTTCTATAAAATAACTGCCTTAAAATAATTTATCAGTGAACTTATTATCATATATTTTTTAAAATGAAAGGAGATGATTCCGATGTGGTATTTTATTTGCCTATTGTAACTTGTAAAACCAAGCTTTTGTTTTAAATTGCAGGAGGTAATCGATATGAGAAAATCAACAAAAAAATTCATTTCATTGACAACCACAATGGCTATGGCATTTTCTTTCGGTGCGGCAAACGCTTTAGACGTATGTGAAGCAGAGGTAGAACTGCCTGTATCGGTTAAGCTGGAGTATGACAGCGTTGAAACGCTGTCGGACGGAGGAAAAGTTTATTCTTATGTTATTGACGGAATAGTTAATGAATTTCCTGTTCCGCCCAAGGGCTTTAGCCCTTTGGAAGCCACCGATGAGCAGTTGGAAACATATGGTTTCCCTCCGAGACCCGACGAAAATAACACCGAGGATTACAATAGTTGGGTGGAAGTAATGAGCTGTTACCAATCAACGCCTATTCCTGAGGTTGAACAAGTAATAAAAAATGAAAATCCGGAAGAATCGGAAAACATTGCTCCTGCCAGTGAACCAGGCTCTACGGCTTGTCGTTTTGGAGGCGGGTATGTATCGTCACTGAATTACACAGAAAATTTTTATACGCAGGTTCAAGGCGATTTTGTTCAGCCGAATATAGTTGCTAAATTAAACCCAAGCGGAAATACCTTTATGGTCGGATTTGGCGCTCTTGAAGGCTATACGGCTGCGACTGCCGGCACGATGTCATGTATGGGTCTTGAACAGCCCTGCGCATATTATGAGTGCTACTTTAATGCTCCTCTTCAACCGATAAAAAGGAGCTGCGGTCGTATCACAAGCGTCTATGTTGATCCGGGTGATAAAATCCATGTATATGTGTCATATCAAAAAGCTAACGATAAATTTAATTATTATATCGTGAATATGACCACCGGAAAGTCTACAAGCGCCGTAATTACTTATGAGGACGCAACCTTTTATTCCGGCACATATTCCAGCTGGTTTGCGGGCATTCCCATGCTTACCGATGAATCTAAAATATTCAACCTTGGCAAATTTGAAGATGTAACATTCACTAACTGCAAAGCAATGATTAACACGTCAAACTCTTGGGTTGATTTGAATAATTTGCGATCATTGAGCATATCGGGCATGTACTTTGATGAAGCAGAGCCCGCAAGAATAATTGTAAGTAATATTACAAATAAAAATACTTTTACTTGCAAGTGGCTTAATTATTGATAACTACCATAGGATATGGATTGTATTTAATTATAATACTTAGAACCACTTAGCATAAACAAATCTCACAGCATATACCGCCAATAAACGCTTAGTTATTGGCGGCATATGTTATTATAATCGTTTCTTGTGAAATTTAATAAAGCTTACTCAATTTACAAAACCTAAATTTGTTTTTATTCATCAGAAAAAGAATAACCCGGGTAAAAAATCCTTATTCCGTCTCCCATATCACTTAAACACATACATGACGTTAGAACAACTTCTTCAACCGCATAGGTCATTCCGTCGCTTTCTTCTCTTAATTTTTTTTCATAGTATGCTAATTCCGAGTTATTTTTAATACGTTCGGCTCCTAAAATTTCCTCTGCTGTGCCCGAAAACATCCAAGTTGCTCCGTTTTTATTGCGAACCAAAAAAACATAATCATCCACGTAATCATAAAACGCTTTATTACCGGGTAATAGCTTATAATCTTCTATGATTTTATTATAACAATCCACATACGGCTGAGCAAATGCGGTTTCCTTTCCGATAGTGAAGGTGAATCTTTTCGCACAGAAAATGTCATAGTCGTTTGTAATTTCAAATGTAAAGGAATTTATATCATATATACTGCCGTCAGGCAATGTGTATATCCCGTGGGATGTGTTTTCATCCTTAATCTCAATAAGTGTGTTATGCTCGATTAAATCCACAATGTTATTGAAAATGCCGTAGTAATCCAAAGCCTCTTCTGTTGTCATTTCCGTGAAATATTCCTTACTCAGGTCAGGCTGTGGTATTTCCGGGTGTGAATCGACAAAAAAACCAAGAGAAGTATTGATACCTGGTTCAATTCTTTTAACAACAATATGTTCAGGCTCCTCGGAAACCTCCGTGCTTATTCCCCCCTCTGCCGATTGTGAAGCGTCCTCCGAGGCTTCCGCATCGCCCGTTTGCTCGGAGCTTTCCGAATTACTTGCTTCCGATAGCGAATTTTCTGTCAAAGCGCCTTCATTTTCGGTATTTTCAACCGTTTCGGTAATTTCCGAGCTGCCGACGGCGCTTAAATTATCGGGAATAATTCCGCCGTAATTTATCGCAGCCGCCGTTCCCCCTACGATACCCAAAACGACTGCCGCCGCAGCGGGATACCTCCAGGACCTGCGAACCCTTCCGGCAGGAGCCTTAAATTCCACTCCCTCGCTGACCTCTCCCTCGGTGTTTATTTCGGGGCGGTACTCCGTCATTTCACATATTAAATCATCGTCGACGTATTTTACCGCTTTTAAAATTTTTTCTTCCTTCATAAGTCAATGCCCTCCTTCGTCAAAAATTTTTTCAGTCTGCTTCGGGTGCGAAAAAGCATAGACTTTACCTTGCTTTCGCTGAACTGATACCTTTCCGCAATTTCCTTAATCGATTCCGTCAGCCAGTACCGTCTCATAAAAACATTTCTCTCATCGGGCTTTTGTAAACGCAGAAATCTGCTTATTGCTTCTCCGATTTCCGCGTTTTCCATATTGCCTTCAACATTTTCACCGCCTAAGCTGTCCTCCAAATCCGACAGCGGGATTTTTAATTTTGCATTTCTTTTCCCCGCCGAATTATACTCAAGCTTTTTCAGGCACATATTCCTTGTTATCCTGCAAGCGTAGGCTTTAAGGTTGTCGGGTACAGGCGGAATGGCGTTCCAGAGCGCTATGTATACATCGCTTACACATTCCTCGGCGTCCTCCGAATTGTGCAGCATACTAAAAGCAATGCTTTTGCAAATTCCGCCGTACTTTTCTCTGACCTCGGCAACCGCCCTCTCCTCACGGGAAATAAACAGCTTGATAATTTCGGAATCCTCCATTCTCCTCCCCCCTTTAAGTTTTAAAAGCGCTTTCAATTAATTAGTACGGTTTTTATTGCTTTGGTTGCGGTTTTGGAAAATTTTTTTAAAAACCTCGCAAAAAAACAACTGTATATCATACAACAAGGGACGCCCTCTCTTGCGGAGCGTCCCCTCTTGCAAAACAACTTTTTTCGTTCAATTGGGCAATACTATAAATAAGCCTCCAAATCGTCAAACTTAGGTTCAATAACGAACCTACCGCTCTTATCAATAACTCCATACTTTCCGTTTTGTGTCTGAATCGCATATCCGTCATCATAAAACCTATGATTAAACAAAAACAAAGCAAAGTCTTTTTTGTCAAAACCGGGAGCTATAACATATTCTCCGCTCTCATCAATGTATCCCAGCAAATATTCCGCATTCCCGCCGTCGCTTGACTCTTCCTTTAATACTGCCACACAAGCCAGCCCGTTGCTAAAATATGTGGCGCCGTCAAATTTAGGCTCTATCACCGTATTGCCCTCTGTGTCAATATAACCGTATTTTCCGTCTATCTCCACCCAAGTAATGCCGCCCAAAAAATCTCCCGCATACTCATACTTAGGCGGAATAACCATTTCCCCCTTCTTATTCATATACCCCCATAAGCCCTCGGACTTAACGGAAGTAATCTCCTCTCCGAAAAACTGCGTTACCGTTTCTAACGTGGGATTTACAACAAATTCGCCGGATTTATTTATATATCCCCACTTATCGCCCACCATAACGCCGGCAAGCTCGCTTTCCGTGCGAAAATCCTGAACCCGTTCAAATTGCGGCTCAATAACGTATTTTCCCGATGAATCAATAAATCCCCAAAGCTCTCCGGTTTTTGCGGGAGCCAAATCATCGTTAAGAAAGCCCGACACATTGTCGAATACAGGTTCAATGACAAATTCTCCGCTTTTGTCGATAAAGCCGTATTTGTCGCCCCTTTTTGCTTCGGCAAGTCCGTTTTCCGCAAAAGAACCGAGATCGTCAAATTCCTGCTCAATCACAAGCTTGCCGGTTTTATCTATCATTCCGTATTTATCGTCAGTTCTGACAATATATAACCCGTCCTTGTCCGAATAAACCATATCAAACTGCTCTTCAATGACCGTTTCGCCTTTGGTGTTGATAAATCCCCACTTTGACTGATAAACTGCGGCTAATTCCGTTTCCTCGCTAAAAACGGAAACGTCATAATACTGAGGCTCGATTACAAATTCTCCACTCTTATCTATATACCCCCACTTATCGTCAACCTGAGCGGCAAGGAGTCCGCACTTAAAAAGACCGTCTCCCTCCTCCGTTTCATCAACCTCGTGGCTTTTATCACAAGCTGAAAGCAAAAATGTCATAACACAAATTAACGTTAATGAAATAATCTTTTTCATAATCAAACTCACAATTTCAAAATCATCGCCGAAGGCGATACCACAATTGTCCATTGTCAATTTTACATTGTCAATTGCTCATCGGTCCAAGGTAAAATCAATCTGTCCCGCTCCCACATTAACGGCTGCCAAAGTAACCTTAACCTTGTCTCCCATAGAATAGACCGTATTGGACAGCAGCTCAACCAAGGCAATGCCGTTTCTCACCTCATACTCGCCCTCGGGCAGAGTAAAGGTATCAACCCTTCCTTCAACAGTATTTGGCAGCTCCACAAAGAACCCGCTGTTTATAACTCCCGAAATAATACCCTCGAAC
>CAYMFX010000094.1:0-8935 GCA_964389845.1 uncultured Ruminiclostridium sp. | reverse complement strand
CAGTAAAAGGGCAAGTCAGACGGTGCTTCGGAAGTTTCCGAGGAGGTCAAATATATTTCGGAGGAACAGCACAGTGAAAACGCCGATACACAGCTTTTTGAAGTCGTATGCCGAGGAAAACCCGGTGCGCTGTCATATGCCGGGAGGAAAGGACTGTCCCTTTGACATAACCGAAATCGAAGGAGCGGACAGCCTTTTTGAAAGCAGCGGGATAATTAAGCTGTCGGAGGAAAACGCCTCAAGGCTTTTCGGTTCAGGAGAGACCTTGTATTCCTGCGGAGGAAGCACCTTGTCCATTCAGACGATGTTGGCTGCCGCAAAGGCTATGTTCCCCGAAAAAACACGCATCGCCGCTTCGGAATACTGTCACAAAAGCCTTGTGTCCGCCTGCGTATTATTGAACCTGAAAATAGACAGAATAAAATCGGAGGGCTTTCTCTCCTGCCGTATCTCTCCCGAAGCAGTTGAAAAGGCAATATCGGAGGACACCCTTTGCGTTTTTGTTCAAAGCATAGATTATTACGGAGGAGAATGCGATATAAAGAGCATTTCCGCTGTGTGCAGACAAAGAAACATACTTTTGCTTGTGGACAACGCTCACGGCGCTTACCGTGTCTTTACCGACGCCCACCCGCTGCGCTTAGGTGCGGATATGACCGCCGACAGCGCCCACAAAACACTTCCCTGTCTTACTGGAACCTCCTATCTTCACATTTCTTCAAATGCTCCCAAACGGCTTGGAAAAAGGGCAAAGGAGCTGATGTCGATTTTCGGCAGCTCCAGTCCTTCTTATCTGATGCTGGACAGCCTTGATTTGTGCAATCGGTTTATATCCGAAAAATCCGACTATGCGAGAAAAATTTTTAATGAGATTCAAGGGCTTAAGGAAAATCTTTCGGATATTGGATTTAAGCTCAGGAAAAGCGACCTTATGAAAATCACATTGGACGCTAACGCATACGGCTACAGCGGTTATGAATTATCGTCTCTCCTTCGTGAAAATAAAGTCGCCGCCGAATACTGCGACAGCGGTTATGCAGTTCTCCTGTTCTCCGTGGCACAGCCCCTGACCGATTTTGATAAGGTATTTGATGCGGCAAGGTCCATACCGAAAAGACCGCCGCTGCCTCATAATGACCCTTTCTTTGAGCTTCCCCCCTGTGCAGTGTCTCCGAGAGACGCAATTTTTTCCGATTCCGAGGAGCTGCCAGTTGAAAAAGCGGAAGGTCGTATCTGCGGCAGCATTTTGTGCCCCTGTCCTCCCTGTGTGCCGCTGATTCTTCCCGGCGAAATATTTACACGGGATATTATAGCGGCGCTAAAGGGATATGGAGTGAAAAGGGTTCTTGCGTTGATTCCCCATTAATTTGCTTTACAAATTCGGAAAACTGTGTTATACTAAAGTACACCCTTTGAGAAAGAGGTACGACGCCATGAAATTAGTTTATGCAATTATTAACAACGATGATTCCCATTCCGTCTCCAAGGCGCTTACAAAAAGCGGTTTTTCCACTACCAAGTTAGCCTCCACGGGAGGATTCCTAATGGCGGGAAACACTACCTTTTTAGTATGCTCCGACGACGACAAGGTGGACGATATTATTGAAATAATCCGTCAGCACAGCCACAGAAGAAAACAGTTCGTTTCTTCCTCCGCCGCCTCCTACGGAATGGGCAGCTATACCACCTATCCCGTTGAGGTAAGCGTAGGGGGAGCCACAATATTTGTTACAGATATTGAAAGGTTTGAAAAGGTATGACCGTTTACGGCAACACCCGTGCATTGGAGCGCTTAAGCCAATACGCTCTGAACGGCAGGTTTCCCCATTCGCTTCTTTTCTTCGGCGATAGCGGGACGGGAAAGAAAACCCTTGCCGACTATACGGCAATGCTGTATTTCTGCGAAAACAAAGGGGAAAAGCCCTGTATGAGCTGCGGCGGCTGCAAAAGGGCGGAACAGCATATTCACCCGGATATTATTTATAATGACTGTTCAGCCACCTCCGCCGAGGAAATGCGGGATTTGCTGAGAAGCACCTATGAGCTGCCTGTCGAGGGGGGTATCAGAGTTTACATTCTCACCGAATTTCAGCTTTTGAACCGTGAGTGCCAGAATGCGCTGCTTACCTATCTTGAAGAGCCGTCGGACAGAA
Organism: uncultured Ruminiclostridium sp.; assembly: GCA_964389845.1. Taxonomy (GTDB): domain Bacteria; phylum Bacillota; class Clostridia; order Oscillospirales; family Ruminococcaceae; genus Ruminiclostridium_E. The sequence goes on along the minus strand of CAYMFX010000094.1, from coordinate 6,782 downwards.
TACGCTTTATTCTTACTGCCTCTAACAGAAACGGAATACTGCCCACCATACTTTCCCGCACCGCTTCCATACAGACCGAACCGCTGACCCTTGCAGAATGCGAAAGGGCGTTAAGCGACAGGGGCTGCAATGACGGGAAAGAGCTTGCCGGCCAATGCAACGGAAATTTGGGTTCGGCGCTTAAAATGCTGTCGGATAAGGATTCCATGGCGTATGCCGAGCTTTCCAAGGAATTGGCGGAGCTTATCGGCAAAAGGTCGGAATATGAAGCCTTTATGCTGATGCAAAGACTGCCTCAGCCGAAGGACGATAAGCGGGAGCCTCTCCGTGCCGTGATAACGGAGACGGGAAAAATTTTTCACGACGCTTTTGTACTTTCCAAGGGCGGCGTTCCCGCCTCGGGCTGCTGCCGCAAGCTGTCTATGGAGCTTTCCGAAAGCTTTACCGAGTCGGAATTGGACGGGATATGCAGGGCGTCGGAGAAATTCTGTAAAATTGTAACAGACGTAATTTTTAACGTAAAAATAACCGCAAATGCTTTTGTATCGGAGATATTTTCCGAATTTCAGATAAGGAAAGGATAGATAAATGACTGAGGTAATAGGAGTCAGATTTAAGGAAGTGGGGAAGATTTATTATTTTTCTCCCAAAGGAATAAAAGTCAAGGTTGGAGACAAGGTCATTGTGGAGACTGCGCGGGGGGTTGAGTGCGGCTCTGCGGTGATTGGAAATTTTATGGCTGAGGACGATGATATAGTGCGTCCTCTGAAGGAAATTTTCCGTGTCGCCACCGAAGAGGATATTAAGACCCTTGAAAACAACCTTGCCCGCAAGGACGATATTATGAAGGTGTTCTCGGAAAAAATTGCCGAGCATAAGCTTAATATGAAGCCCATTGATGTTGAATGCACATTTGACGGGGGAAAGATACTGTTTTATTTCACTGCCGAAAGCAGAGTGGATTTCCGTGATTTGGTAAAGGATTTAGCCGGCATTTACCGCACGAGGATTGAGCTTAGACAAATAGGCGTTCGCGACGAGGCAAAGATGTTAGGCGGCTTGGGAATTTGCGGAAGAAGGCTTTGCTGCTCCTCCTTCTTGGGAGAGTTTCAGCCTGTTTCAATCAAAATGGCAAAGGAACAGTCCCTTTCCCTTAACCCCACAAAAATTTCGGGAACCTGCGGGCGATTAATGTGCTGCCTGAAATACGAACAGGACAGCTACGAGGATCTGCTGAAAATCACTCCCAAGGTGGGGGCGCTGGTTGAGACCTCCGAGGGACGGGGTATTGTAACCGACGCAAACCTGCTGACGGGAGTGCTTAAGATACAGCTTGACAAGAATAAGGACGCCGCCCCTGTTTCCTTTAACCGTACAGACGTTAAGCTGCTGAAGGACTCAAGGATAAAGGTAAACCGCGATGAAATTGCCGCTTTAAAATCTCTTGAGGACTGATTGAAGAATAATTGTTTTTCCTATTGACATTTGCCTCTCATAATGTTAAAATTACATTTAGGCGGTGGTATCTTAAACCGACCATATTTAAGGAGGAATTAATAAATGGCTTACAAAATCAGTGACGACTGTATCGCTTGCGGCGCTTGCGCTGACGGCTGCCCCGTAAATGCAATTTCTGAGGGCGACGGAAAGTACGTTATTGACGCTGACGCTTGCATCGACTGCGGCGCTTGTGCGGAAACCTGCCCTGTAGGAGCTCCTAAGGCTTCCTAATAATCCCGGTTATATTACATTAAGAACCTGTCCTTACCGACGGGTTCTAATTTTTATGATTTTTTTCAACTAAAATTTGCCAAATTCCTCAAAAGGTCTTTTCTTTTTTTCATTTTTGTGGTATTATAAAAAAGTATAGTTAAAACGGATTTAAAAAGCGGAAAGGAAAGATAACAGCAATGTCCGATACACTTACACTTGCCATTAACGGCGATATGACGGCTTTCTCGAAGCTCTACGCCAATAATTACAAAAAAATATATATTGTGGCGTACCACTCATTGGCTAATGAAAAGGAAGCTGTGGAATCGGTAAAATATGCGGCTGACCAAGCTTATGAGGAAATCGGCTCATGCAAAAGCGAAAGCGATTTCAGCAGCTTGTTCTTAAAAAAGCTTTGTGAGAAAATAATAGCCTGTTTCAGAGAGTACCGAAAGTCTGCGCCAACTCCCGAAGCTCAGCCCACTTACATAAAGGCTCATATGTCCCGTCTCACCGACGCCGAAAGACTGTCTGTAGCAATATGGACGGTTTACGGCTTAAATCCGGGAGATATTGCGAAGCTTACCGGACTTGCGGCTGATGTTGTAAAAAATAAGTTGGAAAGCGGAAAAACCAAGATAGAATCTAAGCTGTAATGTCAATATACAAATGGAGAAGCAAATGAATTTAAGAGACGAACTAAACGGATATTTTGAAAAGACACAAATTCCCGCCGAAATCGCACCGGACAAGGTGTCTGCCTTTGTCAGACCGAAGCGCACCGAAAAGACTACGGCGGAACAGTCGAAAAGAATAGCTGAGCCTCCTGTTCAAGAGGCTATGCCCGAACCTCCCAAAAAGGCTGAGGCTCCCGCTCCCGCAAAGCCTGCGGAAAAGCCTGTGGAATCAAAAGGGAATGAAAAGCCTGCCGATTCACCGGTTAAAGCCTCTGATTTTATAAAGGTGGTATTTCATCACAAGCTTACCGGAAAAGAATTTTTAGACCTTTTGGGAAACACAAAAATAAGCGTTCAAGCCTATCGGGAAATAGAGAGCAATCCGGGGCTTACCGTAAAAAGGCTTATTGAAATATTGGAGGGAACATCTCTCACCTCTGAGGACTATCAAAAGCTCATTATTGCCACCGAGAGGGTAGCTTCCTTGAAGGAGGAAGCAAAAGTAAGGCTTGTTTCAGAGCCTGCCAAGTCCGCTCCCATTGTCCCTCCCGTATCTTCGGGAAATAAAATAAATTTATCAAACCTCACCTCTCCGAAAACCATGGAAATGCCCGACGTGGGACGAAAGGGCTATCATATTGATAAAACGGTTGAAGTGAAAGCCAATAATGATAACGATGACGAGGAAGAACCGGAAGAAGACGAAACCCCTCGCCAAAGAGAAAAAAGAGAAAAGAAAAAGGAAGAGAGGAAAAAAGCTAAGCCCGAAGAGGATATTGACGAAGATTTTGATGATGACGACGAGGATAATGGACCTCAAAGGAAGAAGCTTTTGTTCGGAAGAAAGAACAGAGAAAAGGATTACGGCGACGACGATATTTACGACGAAGATGAAGATGAGGATTATGACGATGAAGGCGGCACAAGGAAGCGTTCCAATAAGGGAAAATTTATTGCAGCGGCAATAGGCGCCGTCGCTCTCATAGCAATCAGCCTTGGTCTAAGATACTACTTTTCCGGCTCTATCTTACCCATTGACAACAGCAACGCAGCAGAGGAAGAGACAGTAGACGAGCAAAAGATATTTGATACGGTGTCCGTTCTTCCGCAGCAGCGGCTTTTGTCGGTTTCCGACGGACATAACTATACTGTGGGAGGAATAGCCGAGCCGAAGCTGTTAAAGAACTCGGCGGCTACCGACAGAAGGCTTTTATACATAAGAGACAACAGCATTTATATCTTTGAGCTTATCGGAGGACAATTAAGGCAGCTTGAAATAAGGAAATACGACGAAGGCATACGATTGTTGGGAATGATCGAGACGGAAAAAGGAATCATTGTTGTTTCCACTTACGGAGGAGAATACTACTCCTACGGCTATGTCGACGCCGAGGGAACGGAAATAAACGGAAGCGTCAAACGTCCCGAAACCGTTATCGAGCTTTTAGACCCCGCTAATCCCGAGCATCGGAATAAAATCAGCATAACAAGGCTTTCCGGCGTTCTTGCCAAGGTCTACGGCTATGAGGGCAGACTTATTTTTGTCACCTCGGAAAACATTCCCGAAGGCGCTGACTCAAGTGATTTTAACACATTTATGCCATTTGCCTCGACGGATTCCGAAAAGACGATTTGCAGCGCCGAGAATATGTTCCTTGCCCCCAAACCCTCCTACGGCACAATATCCGCTGTATTTAATATGGAAATAGGCGGCAATGTAGGCATTGGCGGAGCAGCGGGCGACGCATTGAGGGCTGCCGCATTAAAGGACGGCGTTCTTTATATCGGACAAGGGGGACTGCTTGCGGGCTTTAATTTGTCGGCAGGGGTTGAGAAAGCCGAAAGCATTAAGATAAACGGAAGCTTTGAGGATTTCTCGGGTATCGGTATTTCCGAGGGAGAGATAAGGGCTACCACCCTTGTAAACGGAGCGGCGGCTTTGTCGGTGTTCACGGTTTCCGAGGGCAAATTAACGCTTAAATCCGAGGTTGATAATTTGGGCAACGGCGAGACTCTTGCCGCAACCTGCTTTAACGGAACAGATTCCTTTGTGGTGGCGGAAAACGGCGTATGCTACGGGGTTGACGGCGAAAACAACGTGATTTCCGAAAGCACCTTAGAGGTTACGGACGCCAAGCTGTATCCTTTAAGCAGTGACATTGCCTTAAAAATAACTCCTACCGACGAGGGCGGAAAACGCACAGGCATAACCGTTTCCACCGTAAAGCTTGACGGCGCAATGACACAGCTTGCCTCAACCGTCATAAACTCGAAAACCGTTGCAAAAAATTCCCTCGACGAGTATATTTCAAGTCCTGCGGAAACGGATATTTTCACTATAGGCTCTCAGCTTGACGAAAACGGGAGCGGAACTGTCGTTGTTCCCGTGGTGTACTTTGACGGCGTTTCGGAGGTTGAACTGTTCGTTATCTACTCTGTTAATTCCGAAGGCGGCATATCGGTAAGCGGAAGCGCTGTGGATTATGACAGACGTTCAAAAAACATCTTTGCAGTTGTTAAAAGCGGATATGTTATTTCGGTTACCGACAGCAGAATAACCACCGCACGAGCCGATGACGGAAGTATAGTAGGCTATTTCGACCTTAAAACCGCAGGCCGCGAATACAATTATTATACATCTATTACTTAAGGCGGAACGAGATATGAAATTTATCCCTATTTGCAGCTCCAGCAAAGGCAATTCCTCCTACATAGGAACTCAGAAAAGCGGCATTGCGGTAGATTTGGGCTGCAGCTTTAAGATGTTTAAAACGGCTCTTTCAATGGCGGGCGTGGATATAGACGCAGTTAAGGCGATGCTGATAACTCACGAGCATTCGGATCACATAAAGGGCTTGCTTACCTTTACAAAGCAAAGACGAATACCCATTTATGCTTCCGAGGGAGCACTGAACTACCTGATAAATCATCATCAGGTGGATTCCGCCGCCGACCTTCACACCCTTGACGAATTGTCAAGGGCGGAGCTTGACGCCGATGTAAAATTCTTTCCCACTCCTCACGACGCTTCAAGCGTAGGATACAGGCTTGATTTTTCGGAAAGCAGCGTGGGCATATGCACCGATTTGGGCTATGTGACAAAAGAAGTTGACAATGCGCTTAAGGGCTGTCAAACCGTGCTTGTCGAAGCCAATTACCAGCCGGAGCTTCTGAAAAGCAATCCCCATTATCCCCCATACCTTAAACAGCGCATAGCGGGAAAGGAAGGGCACCTTTCCAACGGAGACAGCGCCGATTTCTGCGCACAGCTTGTAAAAAACGGCACGGTGAATCTTATCTTAGGTCATCTGAGCCAAGAGAACAACACCCCCGAAACAGCCTTTAGCACTGTTAAAAAGCGCCTTTCGGAGGAAAACTTCACTATTGAAAAGGATTATACCTTGACGGTTGCGAAGGTCTGCAACGACTGCGGAGAATATGTAAGCTGCTGACATTTTAGGAGATTTTGTCGCATTACCTTTTGAAATAACGTTTGAAATGATTCGGGCTTGACTTTTTTCCCCTTGCACAACGCCTAAAAATGTGCTATACTTTAAGCATAAATTCAGACTTTTGGGAAAGGAGACAGATTAGTAATGTCAACCTACTGCATCAGCAACATTAACGGCGATTACAACGGCTACAAAACAATGCTCCAAAAAATAAAATTCAGCGACCGCGATACCCTTTACGCTTTGGGAAACGTTATTGGCAGCGGCAGCGGTTCGCTTAAAATATTGCGTGATATGATGATGAGAGCCAACGTGATACCCATTATCGGAAATCAGGAGTATATGGCGGTGCGCTGCCTGAAATATATTATGAGCTGTAAATCGGGAGACTTTAAGAAACCCGATGAACAAATAGCGCAGCTTATCCTTGACTGGCAGTCCCAAGGCGGTCAGTCCGCTATCGACGAGTTCCACAAGCTTGACGATGAGGGACAGGAGGACATTATCGACTATTTAGAGGAATTTTCCCTTTGTGAAAAGGTTGAGGTCAAGAACGGCACCTATGTTTTAGTAAGCGGGGGCTTTGACAATTTCGATCCCGAAAAGGATTTGGAAGATTACCATATTGACGATGTGCTTTATGCGGTTCCCGATTATTCAAAACCTTATTTTGAAGATAAGACAGTGGTAACGGCGGGAGAGCTTACCTCCTCGATTAAAGAAAATCCCCTGCCCGACAGGATTTACAAAGCTAACAAGCATATTGCAATTAATTGCGGGGGCGGGAAAAATTTAGCGGTGATATGTCTTGATAATTTGAAGGAATTTTATTTGGAGGAATGAGAAAACCAATCAAAAAAACATAGGGGCTGTAAAAAACAATAATGAAGTTTTCGTCCACCTTTTACAAAAGGTGGTGGGTTTCCAAAGGGCAAAGCCC
>CAYMFX010000093.1:0-8980 GCA_964389845.1 uncultured Ruminiclostridium sp. | reverse complement strand
CAATTACATTAATATGTTTAAAACTCAGTTTCATGAGATATTGGGCTTTGAGGTTGAAATAGACATTCTGACACCTGCGGACCTTACCCCGGAGCAGAGAGTCAAGTTTTGCGATCCTATTCCCGAGCTTGAAGACGACGTGGATATGACAAAAAAGCTTGAAACCACTCTTGCAAACGGGAATTACAACCACACCTTCGATACCTTTATAGTAGGGGACAGCAACAGACTTGCCTATTCCGCCTGTAAATCCATTGCCCAAGGACAAACGGGACAGTATAACCCTCTTTTTATTTACAGCGAACCGGGACTTGGAAAAACCCACCTTCTCTGCGCCGTAAAAAACTTTACCGAACAGCAGAACCCGGGCTTTAAGGTTCTTTATGTTTCCGCTGAAAGCTTTGTATCTGAATTTGTAAACTCTCTTAAGTACAACACCAACGACGATTTTAAAAATAAATACCGCAACTGTGATATGCTTCTCGTTGACGACGTTCAATTTTTCAGCGGCAAAAAGGAAAGCCAGACCGAGCTGTTCCACACCTTTAACGAGCTTCATCAGAAAAACAAGCAGATAATACTCACCTCGGACCGCCCTCCCAAAGAAATAAACGATATTGAACAAAGGCTTTTGGGGCGTTTTGAATGGGGATTGTTAGCGGATATAAGCACCCCCGAATTTGAAACAAGGTTAGCTATTATAAAGCGCAAGGCGGAGCTTCTCAATATGCACATTCCTCAGAATGTTATGGAATTTATGGCAAACAATCTGAAGAAAAATATTCGTCAGTTGGAAGGCGCAATAATTAAAATGAACGCCTTGACATTGGTAACAAGCGTGCCTCCCACTATTTCAATGGCACAAAACGTTATCAAAGACGTTTTGACAGACCAGCAGCCTATTCCCGTCACCGTTGAAAGAATTATCAGCGAGGTAGGACATATATATTCAGTCACTCCCGAAGAAATGATAGGTCCTAAGAGAAACAGTCAGATTTCCTCTGCAAGACAGGTGGCAATGTATCTTATAAATCAAATTACCGACCTATCCTGCACCGCAATCGGAAACGAGTTCGGCAACAGAGATCATTCAACGGTTGTGTACGCTATAAATAAGGTTAAATCCATTATCAAAAGAGACCCGAATTACAGAGCGACTATTGAAGACCTTCAAAAAAATATTTCAAACGAAATTTAACCGTACGGTAAAATATTATCGTAAATTTTCCGCAAATATTTAACTTTACCTTCAACAGGGTATGTTGAAAAGTTGAAAGTTTAAATCTTTAAACTTTGCAAACAATTATTCAACAATCGATTCAACACCGGTATTCTTTATTTTATAAACCGGTTTCGGATTTTTCCACACATTGCCCGGACTAATAATAAAAAAAGAAATATAATAATTTTGTTTTTTCTTTTTTTGATTTTTTTATTTTAACAAGAAAGGGAAAGTGGAAAAACAAAGCTGAAAGGAATATTGATAAAAATGAAATTCACAGCAGACAGAAATTTATTGTCCGACGCTATAATCAACGCTTCGAGAGTTGCCGCAGCACATTCCTCAATTCCCGCATTGGAGGGAATACTGATAAATTTGAAGGACGGGAAAATAACCGTTACAGGCTACGATTTAGACAGCGGCATTAAAAATACTATCCCCTGCATAAGCTCCGAGGAAGAAGGAGAGGTAGTTATAAACGCAAAGCTTATTGCGGATATGCTTAAGAAAATGCCCTCCGGCGCTCCCATTGAGTTTATCTGTGAAAAGGAAACTCATGTTACAATAAAATGCCAAGAAGTGGAATTTAAGCTTGTGGGAGTATCGGGAAACAACTATCCCAATCTTCCGGAAATGAGTCTTGAAACCAGCTTTGTCATCAAGGAAAACGTTTTAAAAAGCATGATAAGGCAAACTATTTTTTCAGTGGCTCAAAACGACCTTAAGCCTATACTTACCGGCGTGCTGTTTGAAATAAAGGATAATATTTTTAATATGGTAGCGGTTGACGGAGTAAGAATAGCAATGAGAACCGAGAAAATCGACTATAAGGATATTAGCTTTGTAGTTCCCACTAAGATTTTGAACGAGCTGCTCAGAATACTTTCCGACGACGAAGAAAAGGCAAAGGATATTACCGTGCTTGTTGACAAAAGTCAGGTGGGCTTTAACAGAGACGACTATATTACGTTTACAAGAATGATGGACGGAGATTTTCCCGATTACAGACGTTTTACCTCCTTCTCCTCAGTAACCGAGGCGGTGGTAAATTCAAGGCAGTTTGCCGATTCTCTTGACCGTGTGCTGCTGCTGACGGAAAAATTTAAAAGTCCTGTTAAATGCGTGTTTGAAAATGATAATCTTACGGTAAACTGCAATACTAATTTAGGGTCTATTCACGAGAATATCAAGATAAGCTATCCCAACCCAAAGCTTGAAATAGCTTTTAACGCAAGATATATGATGGATACTTTAAGAAATTCCGAGTGTGACGAGGTAAAGCTCCAGTTTACAAATTCCTTGTCTCCTATCAGAATAGCTCCTATCTCCGGAAACGATTTCACTTATATTATAATGCCCGTAAAGGTTAAGGATTAAAAGTTATGGAAACAATTTTAATTGCTCCTCCCTATATAAAGCTTGAGCAGTTTTTGAAGCTTTCCGCCGCAGCTGATACAGGCGGTATGGCTAAGAACGTAATATTAAACGGACTTGTGAAGGTAGACGGAGAGATTTGCACAATGAGAGGGAAAAAGCTACGAGGCGGCGAAAAGATAGAATTTGGCGGGAAAACTTATTTTTGTAAGGCTAAAGAAGAAAATGACAGTTAAAGAGCTTTCTGTAAAAAATTTCCGCAACATTAAAGCTGCGGAATTTTTATTTTCCGAAAAAACAAATATTATCTTCGGCAACAATGCCCAAGGAAAAACCAACCTTATGGAGGCAATGTCCTGTGCTATCGAAAGAAGCTTCCGAACCAACAAGGCGTCGGAGTTATTGCCTCACGGTGACGGCGAATCCAAATGCAGCGTAAGCTTAGGGTTCACCGTGGACAAGTATAAGGATAAGCTTAATACTTTGGAATGTAATGTTCATAGCAGAGGGATAAATAGGAAAATTAACGGCGTGAATTATAAAGACGCTTTAAACTTATACCCACAGTTAAAAACTATTGTTTTTATACCTGAAGATTTATATATTGTCAAGGGAAATCCGGAAATAAGAAGAGAGCTGGCGGACGATACCGCCGATATGATGAATAAGCTGCACCGCAGTGTTACAAACAATTATAACCGTGTTTTAAAGCAAAAAAACAGCTTTTTATCCTCTATAAAGGACAGTGAAGCAAGTCAGTCGGATAAGCTGCAGCTTGAGGTATGGAACGAGGAATTAGCTAAAGCGGGAGTTAATGTAATGTGCGGAAGGCTGAAATATTTTTATACTCTTAGTAAGTATGCCTCTGAATATTACAAGGAGTTAAATAAGAATAATGAAGTATTGACAATGGAATATTACAGCTCAATAATGAAGAATAATGAGTTTGGCGCCGAGGACAGCGGGCTGATGCTGAGAACTTATTTGAATGAGTTGGAAAGTCATTTGGATAAAGAGTTAATTATGCACCACACCTTAGTCGGCGTTCACAGAGACGATATAAGCTTTTATATAAACGGAAAATCCGCCAGGGATTACGGAAGTCAAGGGCAGATAAGGAGCATTGCAGTGGCTCTCAGGCTTGCCCAAGCTAAGATGTTCGGGGAGAAGTGGGAGGAGCCGCCTGTTATAGTGCTTGACGATGTGTTAAGCGAGTTAGACGGGTACAGACGGGAATATATTATTAAACATATAGTTGATTCACAAGTTTTTATTACAGGCTGTAATGATAAAGATTTTAAGGATATAAATGATTCTGCAATCTGGAAGGCGGAAAATGGAAGCTTCATGAAAATTCAGACTTAATATCTTTGTTCATAATTATAAAATAAAGGAACAGTGTTATGTACTTGTATTTGGGAAGCGATATTTCGGTTTTGAAAAGCGATGTTATAGGAATTTTTGACATTGAAAAAACCTCGGTCGTAAAAAGCGTAAACGAGTTTTTAAGCCGATGTCAGAAAAACAATAAGATATATTATGTAAGCTTGGATATGCCGAAAAGCTTTATTGTGTGCAGAGACTGTGTATATGTTTCAAATGTCAGCGTTGGAACTATAAAGAAAAGGTGGTAATTTTTTTAAGTATTAGCAGTTAGTACAAAATTATTTTGAAAGGAAATTTTTAAAATGAAAAGACTTGCTTTAAAATTTCTTTTGCTTAGTGTTTTAATATTTATGTTCACAGGTTGCAATAATATGAACAATAGTAATAAAGATGAAGCTGTTTCATTTTCTCACGGAGTTATTAATGATAACATATATAAGAGCGCTCTTTTGGGAATCGGATTTAGCCTTAAGGAGGGCTGGCATTTTGCTTCCGACGAGGAATTAGCTAAAATCAACGGGCTGGAGGAAATAACGGACAAGTCTCTTGAAAAAGCCCTTACCGATAAAATGTTTATTTACGAAATGATAGCAGAGAAAGATAATGAGAATGAGGGAGGAACGGACAACGTCACCCTGAGCATTCCAAATGCCGAGAGATACGAAACAAAAGAAATGAGCGAAGAAGAATATGCAGAGGAAACAAGCAAGGGTATATTATTTAACGATACCGCAGTTATTGAAAAGGTAAAGTTAGGCGGCGAGGAACACAGCAGTATAAGACTTATCGGAGAGATAGAAGGCAAGAATTATTATCAAAGAATGGTTTTTGTTAAAAAAGGCGATTATATGGTAATGATCACCGCTACCTGTCTTTCCGAAAATGATTTAAACGAAATTATTTCAGGGTTTTATACCTTGCAATAAAATGAATGAATAAAAGAGGAAAAGAAAAATGACAAAAAGAAGAATTGGAATTATAGGCATTGTGATTGCAGCGGCGGTAAGCGTATCGGGCTGCGGCTCAATTGAAAACGTCAGTTTTTCAAGAGCAAAGGTTTCAGGTCAGACAATGGAAAGCGAGCTTTTCCAGATTAAAGCCGAAATGCCCGATAATTGGGAATTTTACACCGACAGTCAGGTTGCGGAGCTTAACAGTATGTCCTCTTCGGACGCCGCTGCTTTTGATAAGGCAATAAAGGAAAAAGATGTTTTCATTGATATGGCTTGCAGATCGAAAACGGGATCAAACTATATTATTGCCATTCCGAACCCCGATGTTGTAAACAGCAATATCTTTACAAGTGAAAAGGCATACGCCGAAGAAACTCTCAGAGGTCTTAAATCTTCTATACCCAGTGCAGAAATTTCTACGCTTACCTTCGCAGGAAAAGAACATAACGCAATTAAAATTGACAACAGTGTTTCAGGAGTAGCCGTTAAGCAATGTATGGTTTTTGTTAAGAGGGGCAAATATGTGGGAATGATTACCTTTACTTGCTTTACCGAGGAAGAATTGAACGAAGCTATTAATTGTTTTAAAAGTAATGTTTGACAATGAAAGATGTTAAGGTTTTTTAGACGGTATTGATAAAATACATACCACTGCAATGGGAATTGACAGAATCAGGAAAAATTTAGGGCTCAGCGCCGAGAAAGATGCAGTCGAATATTGTAAAAGAAAGATTCTGCTTAAAAACTGCATTATTTACCGTCAAGGTAAAAATTGGTACTGTGAGGTCGATAATGTTAGGATAACAGTTAATTCGCATAGCTATACAATTATTACGGCGCATAAAATAATATTTTAGCTTTAACATGTTTTTAAAACGGAATTAGTATACCTGTCAAGACTTATGGTTTTGACAGGTTTTTCATATTTTTCAATCTTATGAACAAATCGGCGGTAATGGCAGAAAAAAGGGCTATTTTGCTTCAAAAGCACTTGAAAAAATTTACAATCCGTGATATAATAAATATACTATTATATAATGTATATTTATTTTTTATTCAGCGGAAGCTCGAAAGGATAATTGTAAATGAACGAAGAAACAAAAGTAACACATGAATACGGTGCGGAGGACATACAGGTTCTTGAAGGTTTGGAGGCTGTCAGAAAGCGTCCGGGTATGTATATCGGTTCTACCGGTCCAAGCGGACTTCATCACCTTGTTTATGAAATCGTCGATAATGCCATTGACGAAGCGCTGGCGGGGTACTGCACCGAAATTAAGGTAAGTATACTGCCCGACAATATTATCGAGGTTGTAGACAACGGCAGAGGCATTCCCACGGGTATCCACCCTAAGGAGGGTATAAGCGCAGCTACCGTTGTGTATACTATCCTGCATGCAGGCGGCAAATTCGGAGGTGGAGGCTACAAGGTTTCGGGAGGACTTCACGGCGTCGGTGCAAGCGTTGTCAATGCCCTTTCGGAATGGCTCGAATTAACCGTTTACGACGGGAAAAACGTTCATTTTCAGCACTTTGAAAGAGGTAATTATTCCGAGCCGCTGAAAATAACAGGCACAACCGACAGAACCGGCACTACCGTAAGATTTAAGGCGGATCATCAGATATTTCACGATGTAAATTACGATTATTCCATACTCCTTGACAGAATGAGGGAGCAGGCGTTTTTAAACGGAGGTATAAAGATTACCATTTCCGATTTGAGAGAGCCTGAGAATGTCCGCAGCGAAGCCTTGAAATATGACGGCGGTATTGTTGAGTATGTTGACTGGCTTCAGGAGAAGAGGGGAGCTGAACGGCTTCACCCCGATATAATTTATATCAAGGACGTTATCGACGATATAATGGTGGAGGCAGCGTTCCAATATAACACTGATTTTAACAGCGAGGCTTTCCGCTCCTTTGCAAATAACATTCATACCATTGACGGCGGCACTCATGAAAATGCCTTTAAGAGAGCGCTGAGCAAGGTGGTAAACGATTTTGTCAAGGCATACAGGGAGAAGGAGGAGTCCAAGAAGAAAAAGTCCAAGAAAAAGGACGATGATAAAAAGGATGAATATGTAGCTATAAGCGGAGAGGCTATCCGTGAAGCTATTAATGCGGTTATTTCCGTTAAGCTTCCCGAATGCGAGTTTGAGGGACAGACTAAGGGTAAGTTGGGCAATCCCGAGGTAGGACCGGCAGTGTATAAGGTGGTAAGCGAGAAGCTGACTTATTATTTCGAGGAACACCCGGATACTGCACAGGCAATTGTCGTCAAATCCATAAACGGGCAGGCAGCCAGAGACGCCGCAAAAAAGGCAATGGAGGCTAAAAGAAAATCCGTTGCGGACGGTGCGGGACTTCCCGGAAAGCTTGCTGACTGCTACGACAAGGACACGGAAAAGACCGAGATTTATATCGTCGAGGGAGATTCTGCGGGCGGTTCGGCTAAGCAGGGCAGAAATAGCCGCTATCAGGCTATACTTCCTCTTTGGGGCAAAATGCTGAATGTTGAAAAGGCAAGAGTAGATAAGGTTTATAATAACGAGAAGCTTACTCCCGTGGTCAAGGCTTTGGGAACGGGACTGGGAGAAGATTTTGACATCAGCAAGCTGAGATACGGCAGAATAGTAATAATGGCGGATGCCGATGTTGACGGCGCGCATATAAGAACATTGCTTCTTACCTTCTTTTTCCGTTTTATGAAGCCATTGGTTGAGGAAGGTCACGTTTATCTTGCCCAGCCGCCGCTTTTTAAGGTCAGCAGAGGCAAGCAGGTAAGATATGCTTTTTCCGATGAAGAAAGAGACGATTATATTAAAGAGCTTTCGGGAGAAAATAACGCTAAGGTAGATGTGCAGCGCTATAAGGGTCTTGGTGAAATGGATCCCGAACAGCTTTGGGAAACTACTATGAATCCCGAAACAAGGACCATGCTCCAGGTAACCCTTGACGATGCGGCACAGGCGGACTTGACCTTCTCAATACTTATGGGAGACAAGGTTGAGCCCAGAAGAGAGTTTATTGAGTGCAATGCTCAGTATGTGGAAAATCTTGATATATAGGAGATATTATGAATACTCATCAAAGCAATGAAAAGATTCTGCAAATTCTTTCCGAAATGGAGCCAATTCGAGATGAAAACGAGGAGGAGAAAAAGCGCCGCCTTAAAATGACCGAGGAGGCTAAGAAATCCTTGGAGGAAGAGCCTCTTGCTTTCCCGAAAAAGGTTGCGGGAGCGACTTGCGTCGGTATTTGGGGATTCTCATTGGTAGCGCTGATGTTCGGGTTCGGCGATTTGGGAGTTTTGATTCCCTTTATGATGCTTGCATTGGCTGCCGTTTGCGGGCTTAATATTCCATCCTTTGTTAAGAAGGGGAAAATAGGTGATATAGTAATGGCGGTTATTGCCTGCGCCGTTTGTATAGCTGTGGGATTCGGCATTTTGTTTGTGGGCGGAAATAGATAGTAATTGTGCGGTGTTACCTTAAGATAACCGATGCAGTTAGGAAACTGAATTGTTAAGCAGAGAATAAGGAGATAATTTGCATGGCAGATAATACCAATCTTCAAATATCAAGAGCAGGTAAAACAGATGAATTTTATACTCAATTGTCAACAATTGAGGACGAACTGTGTTATTATAGGGAATTTCTTAAAGGAAAAACTATTTTTTGCAATTGCGATGATCCATATGAAAGTAATTTTTTTAAATATTTTGCTTTGAATTTCAATGCTTTAGGCTTAAGGAAATTGATTTCTACCTGCTATGTGGGATCGCCGATTATCTATACTCAGTTGAATTTATTTGAAGGAGAAGAAAATTCCGATATAATTGTACAAAACAAGCTACCATATAAAATCGAAATTACAGAAGTAAAAGATATTAACGGCGGAAAAACCTATGATTTAGCAGATGTTGAATATTTGCTAAAAAATAAAAAAAACACAAGAGTTCTTTTAAAAGGGGACGGTGACTTTCGCTCAGAGGAATGCTTAAAGCTACTTGATGAATGTGATGTTGTAGTGACAAATCCTCCTT
>CAYMFX010000092.1:0-9205 GCA_964389845.1 uncultured Ruminiclostridium sp. | reverse complement strand
CCGCCCACAACCGCCCAAAGTCCGCATGAGGACAAAGGGCGCACCATTACAATTGAATTAGGCTTTTAAAGGCGCAGGGTTGAGCCGTGAAAGATAACTCGCAGGTGGGGCAGAGCCGACGCAAAGTAGTCTGTCCGTCGGATTTGCAAACGACGTTTAAATAAAGAAATAAGCGGTTTTCGGCATTGGTGGTCGGACAACCGCCTTTACATATTGATTTTTTCTGAAAGGAGGAATGACCGTAATATGAATATGGACAGGCAAATAAGGCGCGGAGAGGTGTATTACGCCGATCTGTCCCCTGTCATCGGAAGCGAGCAGGGCGGCATTCGTCCTGTTATTATATTGCAGAACGATATGGGCAACGAGTACAGTTCCACTACCATTGTGGCGGCTATTACAAGCAGTACCGATAAAAGCAGGCTGCCTACACACGTCGATATTGATTGCGACGGGCTGTATAAGAAATCTATCGTGCTTCTTGAACAGTTCAGGACTATTGACAAGTCCCGATTAAGGGAGAAGATCGGAAAAGTCGGGAAAGAAACTATGGGAAAAATTGATTATGCTATCATCAAGAGCTTGGGCATTGGGAAAATGAACAGCATATTACAATAGGAGAAAGGTGAATAAAGATGAATGTTAATTTTAAAATTGAACGTGATGGTAAAATCCATCATTGTTTTAGTTTACTAGTGACATGCGAAAGATTCTCTGAAATATCTAATAATGTATGCTATTTCGTAAGAGCTTTAGCATATGAATCTTCGGTACCAATGATAATATCCCCTATTTATAATACATTGGAAGAAGCTTTTGATTTTGCGGAAAAGCTTGCAAAAAATTACCCAGAATACAATGATAATAGAGATTTTGACGAAGATCTTGCGCCTGAATTTGACATTGAAGAACAACCTTTTATTCAGTCAATATAGACGGAGCAGCTCTCCGATAAGGCGGTTTTGTCAGTCCGCCGCCTGTTCTATGCCATATATAAAGGACTGGCAGAAATAAAAAATGGAGGACTGACAAAATGAGTAAAGTAATAGCTAATCTAAAGGGCAGAGATAAGGCAGAGCCTGAAGAGTATACCTCTAAAAGTGATGATAGTAATATTATCTTAAAAAGCATATTTGATAGTAATGTAAAATCAGAATCGAATTTGCTTATAAGCGTTGGAAATATTAGAAATGAACAATAAAAGACAAAGGAAAAAATATAGATGGAATGCTATCATCAAGAGCTTAGGAGTTTTAACATGAAAAACGTCACCTTTAAGGATACTGTAGATATTGTAGATGTTATAGATATAATACTTATAGTATTACATTCGCTTATAATACTTCTTATTATTATGGAGATGATCATATGTCAGGTCACTTATATTCGAATTATACGTATAATATTGCACTTGTTCTGTTTGTTTCTTACTATTGGAAAATTGATGAAAAATAAAAAAGAGTCGGAACAGGAATCAAACCAACAAACAGTTGAAATTAATAGTGACATTAACAATACAACAAGAAATGCAGGTAATGTTGATAATCATGTTAATATCCATGTTGATAATTCCAGTACTATCACGTATAACTTCTCACCCAAAAAATAAATTATTTTTTATTATGATAAATCATATATAACTTCAGCAGCATTAATTGGGATACATAATACTCCTGATAAAAGAAACAAAGAAAGAACCAAGATAATTATATAAGTTTTATCATTATATTTAAAAATCATTTCTTTTTTAAAGTTGATTTTTTTCTTTAGTTTTTGGTAACACGAATTGATATATGGAATTAAATATAAGAAAATAAAACACACACTTCCCATAAATTGAGAAAACGCAAGGCAAAGCGATGGCAAATAATCTTTAATATTGCTTATGTTTTCAAGTGAAATATTTTTTACGAAATTGAAAATGCCCTCCGGATAATTGGGCGGCGAGCTTAACGGCAGCCAATAAAAAATACAACATAATATAGAAATTAAAAAAATAATTATTTTATATTTATTTGCTATTATACCCTCTTTTAAATTATCATATTGTTTTATATTATGTATATTTTTACAGGTATACAAAGCTATAAGCGCAATCATAATTGAAAAAAAACATAGATGAAGATAAGCAAAAACTATTACAGAAATAACCGCTCCGGCAAGCATAAAAATTATGGTACTAAATGTATCATTTTCTTGTTTATTATCTCCGTTACTATTTATATTAATATTTTCAACTTTATTATTAACAGTATAATTGTATGTAATAGTGTTAGAATTATCAACACGTTTATCAATATGGTTCTCAACACTACCCACATTTATTGTATTGTTAATGCCACTATTAAATTGAAGCGTTTGTTGATTTGCTTTCTGTTCTGGCTTTTTATTTGCTTTTATTGATATTATTACTCCTAAGATAGTTAAAACTGACGCTATGATTGAGAAACTTACGTCTACTATTTCAGCTGCACCCATAAGATCACCTCAAGAATATATTACCATAAAACGAAAGGGTTTTCAATATGTTTGGCGAAATAATCAAAAAAATCAGAATTGAAAAGGGCTTATCTTGTTATGCTTTAGCAAAGCGTTCAGGTCATCCTGTATCATCAATTCACGGCATAGAAACAGGTGTCAATCAAAATCCTCGGTTTGCAATAATATGTGATATTGCAGACGTGCTTGACATATCTGTTGATGTTTTGAAAAAGGAATTTCAAAAAGACAGAAACAAGAAAAATCAAAACGGTTAAACGCTCAAACGAGCTTTAACGGCATAGACGGAGCAGCTCTCCGATAAGGCGGTTTTGTCAGTCCGCCGCCTGTTCTATGCCATATACATAAAGGACTGGCAGAAATAAAAAATGGAGGACTGACAAAATGAGCAAAGTAATAGCGATATGCAATCAAAAGGGCGGTGTGGGTAAAACCACTACCACGGTAAATTTGGGAATCGGACTTGCCAACAGCGGCAAGCGTGTACTGTTGGTGGACGCCGATCCGCAGGGAGACCTTACTGCTTCCCTTGGTTGGTCGGAAGCAGACTTAACCTCTACGCTTGGCAGTGAGCTTAAAAATGCTATCTGTGAAAAAACTGCCGATATTGACGGTACTATTCTGCACCATTCGGAAGGCGTTGACCTGATACCCTCGGATATTGAGCTTGCAGATACGGAGCCGATGTTGGTAAACGTTATGAGCCGTGAGATTATATTGAAAACGTATCTTGAAGCTGTTAAGGAAAATTACGACTACATACTGATAGACTGTATGCCGTCTCTGGGTATGCTGACCGTAAATGCAATGGCGGCGGCTGACAGTGTTATCATTCCCGTTCAGGCTCAGTACCTCCCCGCCAAAGGAATGGTACAGCTTATAAAAACAATTGGCAAGGTGAAAAGAATGATAAATCCCGACTTAAGGGTTGAAGGAATACTTCTTACGCTTGCCGATATGCGCACGAATCTTGCTAAAGAAACTATAGAATATCTGCGTCAAAATTACGGTAATGATATAAGGATTTTTGATACGGTTATTCCTTTGGCTGTTAAAGCGGCGGAAACAAGCTCCGTTGGGAAGAGCATTTACAAGTATGATAAAAGTAACGCCGCCGCAAAGGCATATGGGAATTTTACAGCGGAGGTGCTCGATGGGCAAGTTTAATTTTAATCTGCCGCCTGCTGCCGATTTGTTTTCTACTCAGGAGGAACGGGAGGAAGCGAAAAATACAAAGGCGCTTAAGGAAATACCGATTGTGGATATTGACAGCTTCCCCAATCACCCCTTTGCGGTGCTTGACGATGAGGATATGGAGCAGCTTGTGGAGAGCATAAAAGAACGGGGCGTTGAAACTCCGGCGCTTGTCCGTAAAAAGGATAACGGAAGATATGAGCTTATCAGCGGACACAGGCGCAGGAGGGCTTGTGAGATTATCGGGCTTGAAACGCTTAAATGCGAGGTGTTGGAGCTTACCGATGACGAGGCGGTTATTACTATGGTAGAAAGCAATTTAATGGGCAGGAGCAGGATTCTGCCGAGCAATAAGGCTTTTGCCTATAAGATGAGGCTGGAGGCTCTTAATCATCAGGGAAAACGCAGCGGTTCAACTTATTCCCCAGTGGGAAATAAGTCAACTTCATCGGACGAACTGGCAAAAAGAGTTGGTGAAAGTAAAAATCAAATCTTTCGTTTTATCCGCCTGACAGAGCTTATCCCAGAATTGCTCCAAATGGTTGACAATGAAAAATTTTCTTTTCGACCTGCCGTTGAAATATCCTATTTAAAGAAGGACGAACAGAAAACGCTGCTTGACTTTATAGAGAGAGGGAGCAATGTTCCTTCTCTGATTCAGGCAGAGTCCCTTAAAAAATTGTCACAGGGGGAAAACCTGACGGAAAGTCTTATGTCGGATATTTTGAAAGAGAAAAAATCTAAACAGTCGGCGGCGGAAAAAAAGAGAAATTATTTCAGAACCGAAAGACTTAAAAGCGTTATCCCCGACGGCGCAGATTACGAGGAAACCGAGGATTTTTTATACAAGGCTGTCGTTTATTATCGGGAGAATGTTTTGAATATCAAAAAAGAGCTTTGAGAAATCAAGGCTCTTTTTATTTTATGAACGGATAACGTATTTGCCGATAACGAATAAGGAGATGACGAATAATGCAGGTTTATGAACTAATGCATGAGCTTAGCAGACTTCCGGGCGGAGCCGAGGTTGCTTGCGCATGGGAGCGCACGGGAGATATTTTAAAAACAACAGAGCATGATATTCGGAGAGATCCGCCAAGGAAAATAGCTAAGGTGGAATTTATCGAAAAGGATATGCAGGTATGGTTGAATTTTTAAGGAGAATTACAGTGAATACAGTTGAACTTGTTGTAGACAATTTTGCAGGAGGCGGCGGAGCTTCAACGGGAATCGAGCTTGCAACGGGACGACCCGTTGACATTGCTATCAACCATGATCCTTACGCTATTCTTATGCACCAGACCAACCACCCGTATACAAAGCATTTTTGCGAAAGCGTCTGGGACGTTGATCCAATTAAGGTATGCGGCGGCATACCTGTCGGTTTAATGTGGCTGTCTCCCGACTGCAAGCACTTTTCGAGAGCAAAAGGCGGCAAGCCTGTTGACAAGAACGTCAGAGGACTTGCATGGATAGCTTTAAGGTGGGCAGCTACTGTAAGACCAAGGGTTATTATTCTTGAAAATGTTCCCGAATTTGTGACGTGGGGAAGGCTCGGCAAGGACGGAAAGCCTGACAAGCGGTATACCGGAGAAACATTCCGCAGCTTTGTATATCAGCTCAGGCAGAAAGGATATGATGTTGACTGGCGGGAGCTTAAGGCTTGCGACTACGGTGCGCCTACTATTCGCAAAAGGTTTTTTCTTATCGCACGGTGCGACGGTAAGCCGATAGTGTTCCCAAAGCCTACGCACGGTGAGGGCAAAGGTCTTTTGCCTTACAGAACGGCGGCGGAGTGTATCGACTGGTCAATTCCCTGCAAATCAATATTTGAGAGGAACAAACCGCTTGCGGACAATACCTTAAGGCGGATTGCAAGAGGGTTGGACAAGTTTACGATAAAAGTGGATAAGCCGTTTATTATGGTAAACAACAGTCAAAATCGACCTAAAGGATTAACCGAGCCTGTTCCTACAGTTACAACGGGTAGGCGCAATTTCCTTTGTGTTCCATCTGTACAAAAATACTACGGCGGAATCATTGGTTCAGATATTTCCAAGCCATTGGGAACAGTTACAGCAGTAGATCATAACGCTTTAATAGCACCGTATTTAACACAGTACCATAATGAGCAAACCCCCTCGGAGGTAAGGGGACAGCGAATTGACAAACCTGTAATGACGGTGGATATGTCAAACAGATACGGGCTTACTTCCGCTCATATCGTCAAATATTACAGCGGCGATAATTACAGCAGTGTCAATGATCCGTTGCATACGGTTACGGTCAAGGAGCGCAATGCGCTTGTAGAGAGCCATTTATGTGTGCTAAGGAATAATATGGACTGTAAATCGCTTAATGAGCCCTTGCCTACCGAATGCACAAGCGGCGGACATTTTGCGGAAATCAGGACAATGATTGTAAAGTACATGAATGGAATTAATCTCGGTCACTGGGATCAGGTGAGGGAACTGCTTAACAAGTATTGCGATTATAATTTGGCGGACGATGAGGTACTTTTACTTGAAATTAACGGTGAGCGGTATTTTATTGCCGACGTCGGTATGAGAATGCTTGAACCGAGAGAGCTGTACCTTGCTCAGGGCTTCCCTGCCGATTATATCATAGACCACGATTATGAGGGCAACAGGTATCCGAGGACACAGCAGGTCGCACGGTGCGGGAACGCTGTTCCGCCGCCTTTTGCGGAAGCGCTTGTGAGAGCGAATCTGCCGGAGATGTGTGGGAAGAAGTTTAAGAGTATGGGAGAATTGAGAGAGGCACTGTAATGTTATATTTTCAGAGCTGGAGCGGAGGTAAGGACAGCACTGCAAGAGAATAGGGAGCTTTCACCAACAATGGATAAAAAGTTGTTTTTTAGCAGCGAAAATCAAAACTGGTGCACACCGCAAGACCTTTTTGACAAGCTGAATGAGGAATTTAATTTTGTACTGGACGCAGCGGCAACAGACAAATCAGCAAAATGCAAAAAATATTTTACTCCGAAGGATAACGGACTTGAGCAATCATGGCGCTGTGGCGGAGTTGTTTTCTGCAACCCGCCTTATGGACGGAACATAGCGGGTATTTGGGTAAAAAAAGCTTATGAAGAATGGTTGAAGGGCGCAACTGTTGTAATGCTGCTCCCTTCAAGAACAGATACGAAATGGTTTCATAATTTTATATATGGAAAGGCAGAAGTACGGTTTATTTAACACCGAAATGACAAAAGCAATATTGGGCGGCACAAAAACGGCTACAAGGCGGGTTGTAAAGCCGAAATATACCAACACGGAAATTATATTGAAGAATGGAAAAGCATTTGAAACAGCGGGGACGCTTGCGACTACGGTTGAGATTAGACTCCCGTATCAAGTCGGCGATATTCTCTATGTGAGAGAGACATGGGCTGAATTGGAAACAGTGAATGGTCACCTATATTACGCATATAAAGCCGACGATGATACTCTGCACCATAGCATTGGAGGAAACTTCACCCATTGGTGCCCTTCAATCCACATGCCAAAAGAGGCGGCACGGATTTTTCTTAAAGTAACAGATGTTTGGATTGAAAAGCTACAGGATATTGGCGGTTACGGAGTTTTAGCCGAAGGAGTTGACAACGGAAAAAGTAATCCGACTATGGGCGTTCGATGGGAAAATATGCAGCGCTTAGCATATTCAGAGATTTGGAATAGCACAATCAAAAAATCTGACCTCGACAAATACGGCTGGGACGCTAACCCGTGGGTAACTGTAAATGAATTTGAGAGAATCAGCAAGGAGGAGGCAGTTAAAAAATGAAAATCAGCGAAAAGGTTGTTATGAACAATAAATATTATGTAGCCGATAAAAATAAAAATAAGGTTTGGAAGATATGTTCAGAACCGTGGGAATGCGGCGGAACGCTTGTTGTTTTGTTGGAAGGCAAAAGTGGTGGTTACGCCGTGGACGGACTTGATATTGTTGAAGCATAGAAACAAATCAACGGAGTGCCGCAAGAAATGAAAAAGGTATGCTTATTACATTAAAAGGAGCTATAACAATGCGTGAGATTTTATTTAGAGGAAAAGTAAATGAATGTAATAATGAGGAAGAATTTGAATACGGCGAATGGGTTGAAGGCTTAATAACCTTTGTTGGCAGATATAACGGGGTATATTCTGCAACGATACTCACAGACGAATGTGATGAATGTCAAGTTGACTCCCAAACCGTCGGTCAATATACTGGATTGACCGACAAGGACGGCAGAAAGATTTTTGAGGGGGATATTGTTCAATATAACACTCTTGATGATTTTGAATGCCAGTCTGTCGTGAAGATAGGTAAATACAAACAAGACGGGAGCGACGATGAATATAAACCAACAGAATGTTATGGTATATTTGTTGAAGTTGATAATTTTACTTGCCCCGATTGGGCTGAAAATGATCCTAACTGTTTTCCAAAATATTTGATGCAACAAAACCTTTTAGAAGTTGCAAGTGTATGTGAGATTATCGGCAACATTCACGACAACGCCGATGTATTAAAAAACTCCGAGAACCTATAATGTAAGTCCTCTTATAAAAACTGCGACAATAACTAAAATTATTAAAAAATATATAGATACACGTTCATATTCATATACACCTGTTAATTGGAAATCCTTATTTTACTCCTTCCCCAAGGGCGAAAAAACGGAAACAAATTGACGTCACAGGTGTAGAAGAAATGATAACATTAACCATATTAAGTATATAACAGTATTACAAAAATGTCAAACAGCAATTTAAAACAAATCAGTATAAGATGGAGCCAGGTTAATAATGAATAAAGACCGGACAGGCAAGGAGGAAGTATGAAAAAGAAATTTATAGGTTTAATTTTAGCGGCGGTAACAGCGATGAGCTTTACAAGCTGTGCAACCGAAGCGGAAAAAGTGTCCTACAATCTTTCACAACAGGCTGACAATTTTAATATTGTACGTCAGCTTACGGTAATTAACTGTATAGAAGGCGATGTGCTGTTTCAAATGACAGGTAAAATGTCTATTACGGCGGATAGAGCCGATAATCAACTTGAAATTATAGTAGAAGATGAAGGCGTATATGTGAAACATTTTGTAGGGATGAGCGATAATGTTACATACATTGTCGAAGATTTGAACTTAGGCGCTAATGAAGTTTCAAAATATAAATACACACTTAATTTCAACCCAAATATGTGGATACCCATAGACGTTGAAAATATAGACTAAAGAAAGGAGTAATTTATGTTCAACAAAACAATTTTAATGGGCAGAATATGCCACGATTTAGAGCTTAAAACAATACAGAGCGGTATTAGCGTTCTGACTTTCCGCATAGCGGTTGACCGTGCGTATCAGGTTAAGGGGGAAGAAAAAAAGACCGATTTCTTTAATGTAGTTGCTTGGAGGAGCAATGCCGAGTTTATTTCCAAATATTTCTCCAAAGGCAGAATGATTCTGATTGAAGGGGAATTGCAGACAAGGCAGTATACGGACAAG
>CAYMFX010000091.1:0-9225 GCA_964389845.1 uncultured Ruminiclostridium sp. | reverse complement strand
GAGCCTTGAACGTCCGCCTTGACGATAAGCCTAAGCTCCTTCATCTCCCCTTCCTCAATCTGAGCGAAAAGGTTGTCGAGAGTAACCTTCTGATACAAGTTGAACTGAGCTTCCTTCTCCTCGAACTTACGCTTCTGCACAAGCTCTCTTGCAAGCTTTTCATCTTCAACCACCGCAAAGCTGTCCCCTGCGGAAGGAACCTCGCCCAGTCCCATTATCTCAACGGGAACGCTGGGACCCGCCTCCTTAATTGAACGTCCCGTGTCGTCTCTCATAACTCTTACGTGACCAACCGCCGTACCCGCAATAATAACGTCTCCCGAATGAAGCGTTCCGTTCTGAACCAAAAGGGTTGCAATAGGGCCCCTGCCCTTATCAAGCCTTGCTTCGATTACCGCACCCTTTGCCAATCTCTTGGGATTCGCCTTAAGCTCCATTACGTCCGCCGTAAGGTTTACCATTTCAAGAAGGGTGTCCATTCCCTCGCCCGTCTTGGCGGAAACGGGAACACAAATAGTATCCCCTCCCCATTCCTCGCAGACAAGCTCGTATTCCGTAAGCTCCTGCTTTATTCTCTCGGGATTTGCCGCAGGCTTATCCATTTTGTTAATAGCCACAATAATGCTTACCCCTGCGTCCTTTGCATGGTGGATAGCTTCAATGGTCTGAGGCATTATGCCGTCGTCCGCCGCTACTACCAATATTGCAATATCCGTAATCTGTGCGCCTCTTGCACGCATTGCGGTAAAGGCTTCATGTCCCGGGGTGTCAAGGAATGTAATATCCCTTCCGTCCGCCTTAACACGGTAAGCGCCGATATGCTGAGTGATGCCTCCGGCTTCACCCGCCGCAACGTGGGCATTTCTGATGTAGTCGAGAATAGATGTCTTACCATGGTCAACGTGTCCCATAACAACGACAACGGGGCTTCTCGGCTCTAAATCGCCGCTGTTGTCCTTCTCCTCGTCAAAGAGTCTCTCCTCTATGGTGACAATGACTTCCTTCTCCACCTTCGCCCCAAGCTCTTCCGCAACAAGGGCGGCGGTATCGAAATCAATAACCTGATTTATGGTGCACATCTCGCCTAACTGCATCAGCTTCTTGATAACCTCGGCAGCGTTGACCTTAAGCCGTGACGCGAGCTCGCTTACCACAATCTCGTCGGGTATCTGAACCTTAAGCTGCTGCTTTCTTGCTCTTTCGAGCTCAAGCCTTTTAAGCTTTTGAGCCTCGGTCTCGTGAACATTCTTGCCGTAGCGTCCGCCCTTTTGCTGGCTCTTCTGGCTTATCTTCTGCTTTCTGCTTGTGAAGTCTCCGCCCTTTTTGGAGGACTGGGTAGCAATGCTCTCGTACTTCTCGTTGTATTTGTCAAGATCCACATAGCTGCCCCTTGTGTCAACGTGCTTTGTAACCTGCTCACCGCGCTTCTGAACATTATTTTCGTTCTTCTCACGCTTCTTGACAACAGGCGGCTCGTTTGTCTTTATAGCGGTAATGTCCACCTTTGCGGCAGGCTGTTTGGGCATGATTTTGGGAGCCTTCTCCTTGGCGGGCTTACTTCCGGCGTTCTGCTGACCCTGCTTAGGCTGCTTAGCTGCATCATTGGGCAAGGGCTTCTTCTGAGCAGGCTTGTCTTTCTCCTGTTCTTTATGCTCCTCTTTACGCTCCTTCGCCGCTTCTGCTGCCTTTTTATCCGCTTCGGCTTTTCTTGCCGCTTCAGCCTTTCGTGCCTCTTCCGCCTTCTTGGCTTCCTCAGCTCTTTGCGCTTCCTCGGCTTTTTTGGCTTCCTCGGCTTTTCTCGCCTCTTCAAGCCTTCTTGCTTCCTCAGCCCTTCTTGCCTCCTCGGCTTTCCTTGATTCTTCGGCTTTTTTTCTCTCCAACGCTTCTTTTTCAGCCTTAGCCTTAGCCTCTGCCTCCGCTTTTTCCTTTTCCTCACGGCGTTTTCTTTCGCCCTCGGCAAAATAAGCATCAAAGCTGTCCACCTGGTTATCCTGTGTAAGCTTTTCAAGGACTATGTCAAGCTCTCCGCCCACAAAGCTTGCGCTGGGCTTTCTTTCTACGCCCAAATACTCCTTGACCACATTAATTATGTCTGCGGCGGGAGTGTTTAAATCCTTCGCCAGGTCTCTGATTTTTACTTTAGAATTGCTTTCCATTAACTATCCCCCAAAATCTTTTGGTAATGTAATATTTTATATAAACAGATTCAACTGAATGATTTTCAGACCATTTTCCAAAAACCCAAATCCATAACCGCAATAACTCCGGTTCTCTTTCCGAGAACTCCTTCTATTTCGTCCATTCCCGCATTAAGCTCGGCTATTCTTAATCCGCCCCGATTCCTGTCCCTTACAAACTCTAACTCCTTCTTTGTTTTGGGCGACAAATCCGAGGCTACCAAAACACCCTGTATTCTGGAAGCGGAATCCTTTATTTCTCTCTCCACTGCGTCAAAGCCCACAACAAGACAACCCACTTTTCTCATCAGTCCCAAAGTAGACAGCTGCATAACCGATTACTCCTTCCGATAAATGCACTTCTATGCGTTCTTTACTCCTGTTCAGCCTTTGCTATCTCCGCTTCAAGCCTGTCGTAAACCTCGTCGGGTATCTGACATTTAAGGGATCTCTCTATCGACCTGCGCTTTCTCGCTGCGGCAAAGCACAGTGAGGATTTGCAGATATATGCTCCTCTGCCGTTTTTCCTGCCGCTGAGGTCCACCGAAATTTCCCCCGCATTATCTTTGACTATCCGCAAAAGCCCTTTCTTGCCGATCATTTGTTCACAGCCGAGACATTTTCTGAGCGGTTCAACCTTTCCCACTGATACTAACCTCATTATCAATTAATTTCTCTTTGCTGAGCATCAGCCCTCGAAGAATCCGCTTTCGGGCTTGATGTCAATTTTGTAGCCTGTCAGCTTTGCCGCAAGCTTTGCGTTAAGTCCCTTGTTTCCTATGGCAAGTGAAAGCTGATTATCGGGAACCACAACGGTGCAGTTCTTTACATTCTCGTCGGGTATGTCAACGCTTATAACGTCGGCGGGCTTAAGAGACTGCTTTATAAACTCGCAAGGGTCGTCGCTGTAGGTCACAATATCTATCTTTTCGCCGCAAAGCTCCTCGCTTATCTTGGAAACACGGCTTCTCTGAGGACCTATACAAGCGCCCAATGCGTCAACGTTGGGGTCGTTGCTGATAACCGCCATTTTACTGCGCTGTCCCGCCTCACGGCTTATGGATTTTATTTCCACAATGCCGTCATATATTTCGGGAACCTCAATTTCAAAGAGACGCTTTATAAAATCACGGTTGGTTCTGCTGAGCTTCAAGGTGGGTCTGCGGTCGCTGGGAGTAGCTCCGCAAACATAAACTCTTATCATATCATTCTCGTGAAGCTCGTCTCCGGGAAGCTGTTCGCTTCTGAACAGCGGCTCCTCGTTGCCGTTTATCTCTACCATTGCATTTCCTGTGCCGGACTCAACTCGTACAACCTTAACGGAAACCGCTTCGTTCTGAATCTCGCCCCACTGTTCAAGAAGCTTGCTGCGCTCAACGTCCTTGATACCCTGCTTTATAACCTGCTTGGCGGTCTGGGCGGCAATACGTCCGAAACGCTTGGTGTCAAGGCGTATAACACAGCTGTCGCCTATTTTAAGATTTCTGCCGTAACGGCGTGCCTCCTCTAAACAAATCTGGTTCGCCTCGTCCTCCACGTCCTCAACGACCTCTTTAATTATTGAAACCACAAAGGCGCCCTTCTCGTCAATGTCGAATCCTATATTTTCGCTTCTGGGGTATTCCTTTCTAACGGCAATGGTGACGGCGGTCTGTATCTTTTCCTTAAGAACCTCCGGGTCAAGACCCTTTTCCTTTGCAAGCATTCCGAGAGCTTCATTATAGCTTATATCTTCTTTGGCTACCTGGGCGGCAACCTGCCCGAACCTGCTGTTTTCAAGGTAGGCAATGCAATCGTCGCCTATTTCAAGCTTTTCGTCATAATAATGAGCGTCGTCCAAAGAAATCTGATTCTGAGAATCCTCGACCTTTTCCACCACTTTTTTTACGATATAAACAATGAAATCGCCTTCCTCGTCCACATCGAAGCCTATATCCTTGCTTCCCGGATATTTTTTTCTTACGGCGGCGCATACGGCGTTATGGATTCTTTCCCATAATTTTTTAGGGTCAAGTCTTTTTCCCTTAGCAAATTTATCGAAAGCCTCGCTGTATCTGACCTCTTTTTCGTTGGTAGCCATTTTATGTTTCCTCCAAATTAAGATTAGTTTCGTCAATTTCGTCAATGAAATCTTCTTCGGGTTCGGCGTTTACCTTAATACAGGACTTGAGCCTGATGCGCTCCCCGTCTATCGCCAACTCCGAATTTTCCTCATCGTAATCGTCAAGAATGCCGATAATAAACCGTTCTCCCTTATCGTCCTTTACCTGCGCTCTCACCCTTTTTCCCACATACTCACGGAAGTGACGGGGCTTTCTAAGCTTTTTGTAAAGTCCGGGAGTTCCTATTTCCAATATGTCAACCTGTTCAATAAACCTCTGCTTGTCAAACAGGTCGTTGACAGGCTTTGATATTTCCTCGCAGCGGTCGCTGTCTATTCCCTCGTCGCTGTCGAAAAGGACACGAAGATACCACAATGCGCCTTCCTTTTCAAAAGCCACGTCCCACAGACTACAGCCTGCTTCTTCTATCAACGGAAGCGCAAGCTCCTCCGCCTCTTTTTCGATTTTCGGGGCAAGAGCCTTCTTGCCGCCCTTTTCCTTAGCCATATAACCCTCTTTTAAAATAGCCCATGCAACAGTTAAGACCGAGTGCAAACTCAGTCTTACCATACTTTATTGTAGTACATTATATCACCGATTCTCCGCTTTGTCAATGGTTTTAAAAGAATTTTTTCCTTTTTTGTTGACTTTTTGAAGATTAAGTGATATAATCTAATTCGCAGGGAGCTGATATTTCGGCTGAGAGGAAACGGATTGACGTTTCGACCTATTGACCTGATTCGGATAATGCCGACGTAGGGAGAATAGATTTGTATTTGCTTAATACCTCGCCTCTGTACGAATTAAAAACGTACAGGGGTTAAATTTTTTCCTGCAAGGAAAGGAAGAATGTAAAATGAAAAAATCATTAAGACTGACGGAAACGGCGATTATGTTAGCTCTCGGATTCATTCTGAGCATGCTGACAATAATCAAAATGCCCTTTGGCGGCTCCGTCACTGCGTTCAGTATGCTGCCGATAATCGTAATTGCCTACCGTTACAAAACCCCTTGGGGCTTACTGGCGGGCTTTGCCGCAAGCATACTGCAAATGCTGGCGGGAATGAGCAATCTGACCTACGCCACAAGCACCGCCGCACTCATTGCCATTATCTTTCTCGACTACATAATCGCCTTCTCCGCTATGGGCTTAGGAGGATTATTCAGAGGGAAAATTAAGGATCAAGGCACTGCCCTTGCTTTAGGCGCATTAGTTGCCTGCATAGTGCGTTATATCTGCCACGTTATTGCAGGCTGTACCGCATGGGAGGGAGTTTCCATTCCCTCGGGCGATTCCCTTATCTACTCCCTGCTTTACAACGCCGCATATATGGTTCCCGAAACAGTTGTTACAATAGTCGGCGCATACTTTGTCGGAAAAGCCTTTACTCTGACAGGCGAGCAGTTCAAAAGAGTACCTCTCGACAATGTCTCTTCAAGAAACATTGTTTCAATGATACCCGCCGCAATTTCCGTTGTAATATCCTTCGTACTGATTTTCGCTATGGTGCAGACAGGAGAAGGCTTCGATATGACAGCTATAACCTCCACTACGATTTTTGACTGGATACCCGTTATTGTTCTTATAGCGATTGGAGTTGCAGCTACTGTCGTTATCAGAATGACCGCTTTTAAGGAAAAAGCGTAATTTTTAATGCTATAATGATAAAAGGGACTGCCTGCGGCAGTCCCTTTTATCATTATAAACTTAAACTAACTCAATAATAGCCATTTCAGCGGCGTCTCCTCTGCGGGGACCTATCTTAACGATTCTCGTATATCCGCCCTTAACGTCCTTATACTTAGGAGAAATCTCGTCAAACAGCTTCTTGCTGACTTCCTCCTTGGTAATGTAAGCAAATACCTGACGCTTGCTGTGGAGGTCTGTGTTCTTTCCGAGAGTAATCATCTTCTCAGCTTCACTCTTGACTTCCTTAGCACGGGTAACGGTAGTCTCGATTTTTCCGTTTTCGAGAAGGAACGTTACCATAGCTCTCAGCATTGCTTTTCTATGATCGCTGGTTCTTCCCAGTTTTCTCATCTGCATAAACTCCTTTCTTACAGAGTGTGTTTTGATTTGTCAAAACCTTTCGATAATCCAAAGGGATTACTCCTCAGGCTCGGCAAGCGCAAAGCCCAATTCCTTCAGCTTCGCATTTACCTCGTCAAAGGACTTCTTGCCCAAATTACGCACCTTCATCATTTCTTCGGGCGACTTGGAAATCAAGTCCTCGACGGTGTTGATGTTAGCACGCTTTAAGCAGTTGAAGGAACGAACGGAAAGCTCCAAATCCTCGATTGTTTTCTCAAGAATCTTGTCCTTGCTCTTATCGTCCTTCTCAACCATAAGCTCGGGCTGGCTCGCCTCGTCGGAAAGCTCCACAAAGAGCTGCAAATGCTCGCAAAGAACCTTTGCCGCATAGCTTACCGCTTCCTTAGCGGAAATCGTTCCGTCTGTCCAGACCTCTATTATAAGCTTATCATAGTCTGTGCGCTGTCCCACACGGGTGTTCTCAACAGAGTAGTTTACCTTAAGAACAGGCGTATAAATGCTGTCCACGGCAATAACGCCGATAGAGTTTTGTGACATTCTCTGCTTGTTCTTCTCGGCGCTCACATAACCCCTTCCTCTGTCAAAGGTAAGCTCCATATTGAGCTTAGCGCCCGCCGTAAGAGTAGCAATGTGCATTCCCGGGTCAAGTATTTCAATCTCGCTGTCCGTCTTAATATCGCCCGCCAAAACCTCGCATTCGTCCTCGGCTGAAATATACACCGTTTTAGGACTGTCGCCGTACATCTTGGCTATCAGACCCTTAATATTAAGAATAATCTCGGTAACGTCTTCCTTAACTCCGGGTATAGTGGAAAATTCATGCTGAACCCCGTCAATCTTAACGCTTGTTACCGCAACTCCGGGTAAAGAGGAGAGCAAAACACGTC
Organism: uncultured Ruminiclostridium sp.; assembly: GCA_964389845.1. Lineage (GTDB taxonomy): Bacteria > Bacillota > Clostridia > Oscillospirales > Ruminococcaceae > Ruminiclostridium_E. Next base: position 2,006 of record CAYMFX010000091.1, on the reverse strand, counting down.
TCAGGCTGTTGCCCAAGGTGTTGCCGAAACCGCATTCCAACGGCTCTAAGGTAAACATTCCGTACTTTCCGTCGGGCTTGAGCTTCACGGTTTCAATTTCAGGCTTCTCTATTTTTTCAAGCATTCTTAAATAACCCTCCTGCTGTTCGGGATTTCCCCGCCAAGGCAGAGAAATCATATCATTGTAATTCATGCTCTCAGGGGATTCCGCCTGACTAACATTAAGGAAAGTCCTTCCCTTAAATAAAAATCCTTGGCAGAAATATCGGGCTTCTTGCCCCGATTAATTTTAAATTACAACATATCCCTATTGTAAATTAAAAATAACCGCACCGGATAAATACGTTCCTCCGGTTATGAGTCCAAAGTCCAAATAAAAATAAGAATTACTTGGAGTACAACTCGATTACAAGCTGTTCTTCGATTTCGTAGTCCAGCTCGTCTCTCTGAGGAAGACGTGTTACAACCGCACTGGAAGCTTCCTTGTTCACATCCAGCCATACAGGAATAAGTCTGCCGTTAGTAGCTTCTGCTATCTGAGCAAATTTGGGGCTCTTCTTGCTTCTCTCGGAAAGTGCGATAACGTCCCCTGCCTTCACTCTGTAAGAGGGAATGTCAACCCTCTTGCCGTTTACGGTAAAGTGACCGTGACCGACAAGCTGACGGGATTCGCGGCGTGTTGTCGCAAGACCCATTCTGAATACTACATTGTCAAGGCGGGATTCAAGAAGCTTAATAAGGTTCTCACCTGCAACGCCCTCTTCCTTGATTGCCATTTCATAATAATGATGGAACTGCTTTTCAAGAACGCCGTAAATGAATTTAAGCTTCTGCTTCTCCTTAAGCTGCATTCCGTATTCCGAAACCTTTTTGCGGGGATTTCCGCTGCCCTTTCTGTTGGTTTCCTTGCCATAGCCCAAAACTGCGGGGCTTATTCCGAGTGCTTTACATCTCTTAAGCACTGGTGTTCTATCTACTGCCATTATAAAATATCCTCCGTTTATTAATGTTATATCGAACCTTGGGCGATTTTGAACGGCGCCCGTCCGACTTTAAGCAACGACGCTTAAATTTGTACTATACTCTTCTCCTCTTGGGAGGGCGGCATCCGTTATGGGGAATGGGGGTAACGTCCTTGATAAGCTTTACCTCGAGACCTGCTGCGCTGAGCGCTCTGATAGCTGCCTCACGTCCTGCGCCGGGTCCCTTTACATATACCTCAACGGTCTTAAGTCCGTGTACCATAGCTGCCTTTGCCGCTGTTTCAGCAGCAGACTGTGCAGCGAAGGGAGTAGACTTTCTGTTGCCTCTGAATCCGAGACCGCCTGCGCTTGCCCATGAAAGAACGTTGCCCTGGAGGTCGGAAATGGTAACGATGGTATTGTTAAAGGTGGACTTGATATGCGCCGAGCCGTTTTCGATATTCTTACGGTCACGGCGGCGAAGTCCCGCCTTCTTAACGTTAGCTTTGTTAGCTGCCATTTATGTGCTTCCTTTCTGTAAAATTTTACTTCTTCTTGTTTGCAATGGTCTTTGCAGGTCCCTTGCGGGTTCTTGCGTTGGTCTTGGTTCTCTGTCCTCTTACGGGAAGTCCCTTGCGATGACGGATACCGCGGTAGCAGTTGATTTCTACCAAACGCTTGATATTAAGTGCAACCTCACGGCGAAGGTCGCCCTCCACACGGTAGTTAGCATCAATAACCTCACGAATCTTTGCTTCCTGATCCTCGGTCAGATCCTTAACTCGAGTGTCGGGATCAACGCCTGCTGCTGCTAAAATGTCATTTGCGGTTTTTCTGCCTATGCCGTAAACGTATGTGAGACCAATCTCAACACGCTTTTCCTTAGGCAGGTCCACACCGGCGATTCTTGCCATACTTTAATCCTTTCCTTTCAATTTTATAAGGGCTTAGCCCTGTCTCTGTTTATGCTTGGGGTCCTTGCAGATAACCATAACTCTGCCCTTGCGCTTAATTACCTTGCACTTATCGCACATAGGCTTTACT
>CAYMFX010000090.1:0-9304 GCA_964389845.1 uncultured Ruminiclostridium sp. | reverse complement strand
CCCCGTGCGCTCTCGGGAGGTCAGAGACAGAGAGTTGCAGTAGGCCGGGCTATTATCCGTAAGGTTGATATTTTCCTTATGGACGAACCTCTATCCAACCTTGACGCTAAGCAGAGAGTTACAATGCGTTCCGAGATAACACAAATTCACCGTGAGACCGGCGCTACCACAATTTACGTTACCCATGACCAGACCGAGGCTATGACAATGGCGGACAGAATAGTGGTAATGAAGGACGGATATATTCAACAGGTGGGTACTCCCTACGATTTGTACTTTAACCCTGTCAATATGTTTGTGGCGGGCTTTATCGGCGAACCTCCCATGAATTTCATTGAAGAAACAATGAAGGGTGGCGTTCTTGACATCGAGGGAACAAAGGTCGACCTTAGCGCAATTGCCGACAAGTCCGTTTTGAACAAGTACGAGGGCAAAAAGGTGGCGTTGGCGTTCAGACCCGAGGCTATAAAGCTCACCTCTAAGGAAAAGGCGGAAAACGCCTACCGTATTCCCTGCACCGTTGAGCTTACAGAGCTTTTGGGCGATAACACCAACGTTTATGTGGATATTCACGGAATAAAGTCAATACTTAAGGTTGACCCCCATGATTCGCCAGAAATGGACGCTGATATTGAGTTTGCAATTCCTTATGAAAGCGTTTATCTGTTCGATAAGGAAACGGAAAAGCGCATTAAATTAAAGGAATCGGATAAAAATATCAAAACAAAGGAATCGGGTAAAAGCAATAAAACAAAAGAGAAAAAGTAAATATTTATGTCGGACACTTCAATAAATGTAAGTGAAAAAGACCGTAAGCGAAGGGAATTTATCCTTAACGGCAAGCCTATGGCTGTCGTTTTGAGTATTTCCCTTCCGCTCATTTTGTTAGGCGCTTTTTCATATTTAAGCGGAATTATCGACACCTTGGTGGTAGCGAAAAACGACAACGACGCTTTGTCCTCGGTAGTTATGATTTCCCAGATAAAGAATCTGTTCACCGCCCTCGGCTCGGGCTTTGCAACAGGCGGCTCCATAATTACCGCAAGGCTTATAGGCAGAAACGACTATGACGCCGCAAAAAAAGCCGCTAACACACTGCTCACCATATTCTTCTGCGGAGCAATAATTCTTGTGGCAATATTTATGCCCTTGGCAATGCCGATTCTAAGACTTATGGGGCTTACCGAAAATATGGCGCTGAACGGAGTGGGCTATTTCAGAATACAGATAGCCTCCATCGGCGTTTCTATGTTCAACACCGTGTTCTTGGGGCTTGAAAAGGCAAGAGGAGCTACGGTAAACATACTTTTCGTGAACATAATGTCAATGTCGTTAAAGCTTATATTCACGGTGGTTTTTGTCAGCGTTCTGAAGCTCGGCACGGAAATGGTTGCCGCTTCAACACTGTTTGCGGATTTTTCGGTCACTGTCTATGCGGCGGTTATGCTGTCAAGAAAAAAGTATCTGTTTCACTACTCGGCAAGGAACACTCAGTTCAAAAAGGATTATATCTTTCCCCTTTGCTCTCTTTCGGTGCCGGTATTTTTAGGAAAGTTTGTTTTCTCAATGGGCAAGGTTATTGTCAATTCCCTTGCCATAGGCTACGGAGAAGACGCTCCGGGAGCATTGGGGGTATCGAACCAGATAAGCGGCAGCGTCACCAACATCACCAACTGCACCGAGGACTCGGAATCCTCAATACAAAGCTACAATTTAAGCGCTGAGCATTATTCCCGAATGATAAGGATATTCTTTTGCACCCTTGCAATAAATCTGATAATATCATCTATAGGCTTTACAATTCTTACGATTTTCCGTGAGCAGATTTCAATGTACTTTGCCGACGGAAACCCGGAAAAAGCAGAGCTTATCGGAAAAATTTTCTTTTATGAAAGAATAGGAATAATTGCTCTCGCAATAAACGCCGCCGTAAACGGACTTATTTACGGAATAGGCTATACAAAGCTTTCCATGGTCTGCAATTTAGCAAGGCTCTTTGTGTTCAGAATCCCCTCGATGCTCATTATGATAAACTGCTTCCCCGAAATGGGAGCGGAGAGCTTGGGAATAGCCATGCTGATTTCAAATGTGGGTATAGGAATTATGTCGGTGGTAATAGGCATATGGTGCCTTTTTAAAGTAAAAAATCATACGGCAAAGGATAAAATCAAGATAACGAAAGGAACGGTTTAAGCAATGAAAGACTTGAACAGAAGCAATCACAAAACAACCGAAAGACCGATTAAGATAATGCAGTTCGGAGAAGGCAACTTCTTAAGAGCCTTTGTGGACTGGATTTTGCAGAATCTTAACGACAGCGGGGTTATAAACTCCAATGCAGTGGTGGTTCAGCCTATGCCTATGGGCAGAATAAAGGAGCTTAAAGAACAGGACGGACTTTATACTCTTTGTCTTGAGGGCATTGACAAGGGCGAAGAGGTACAGAGCCGTCAGATAATAGACGTTTTGGGAGATTTTATCAACCCGTTTGAGGAATACGACAAGTATTTGTCCTACGGCAAAAGCGAGGACTTGGAGATAATCATTTCCAACACCACCGAAGCGGGCATTGCCTTGGATAAAACCGACACCGATTTGACTGCCTGCCCCAAAAGCTTCCCCGGCAAGCTTTTAGCGCTTCTTAAAGCAAGATATGAGCATTTTAACGGAAATATGAGCAAGGGGCTTGCCATAATCCCCTGTGAGCTTATCGACCATAACGGCGACGAGCTTAAAAGAGTTCTTGTGGAGCTTGCTGAAATCAACAAAATGGATAAAGCCTTTATCGATTGGCTCACCACCGCCAACCATTTCACCAGCACCTTAGTAGACCGCATTGTTCCCGGCTATCCCCGTGACACTGCCAAGCAAATATGCGAGGAAACGGGCTTTAACGACAACAACATAGTTAAGGGCGAGATTTTCCACCTTTGGGTACTCCAAAAGGAAGCCTTTGTTCAAAGTAAGCTGCCTGCCGACAAGTCGGGACTTAACGTAATCTTTGCCGACGATATTACCCCCTATAAGCAAAGAAAGGTTAAGATATTAAACGGCTCCCATACTTCCATGGTTCCCGTTGCTTATCTTTGCGGCATTGACACGGTGCGTGAATCGGTGCTTGATAAGGACGTAGGCAGATTTGTACAGGAGCTTGTGAACGACGAGATAAAGCCTACCATAAATTTACCCAAGGACGAAATGGACGCTTTTGCAGACAGCGTTATTTCCCGCTTTATGAATCCCTTTATCCGTCACGAGCTTATGTCCATTGCCTTAAACTCCACCACTAAGTTTAAAACAAGACTGCTCCCCACCTACAACGATTACCGTGCAAAATTCGGCAGGTCCCCCAAGCATATTTTATTCTCCTTTGCTTCTCTTTGCGTATTCTATAATGGCAAAAGAGGCGATGAGGACATAAAGCTTGCGGACGACCAAAAGTATCTTGACTTCTGGAAGGAGCTTTGGACTAAGACCGACTATGCCGATATTGCCAAAACCGCCCTTTGCCAAAAGGATATTTGGGAGCAGGATTTAGCTGCCGACGACGACAATGTTCAGGTTGTTGCAGGGTACATTGAGAATATAGTAAGGAATGGCGAGAGAGAAGCCTTGAAGGCTTTTTTAGCCGAGTAAAAGGGTATTTTATATGAAGAAAACAATTGTAATTTCTCCAAAGGATTCCGTATCGGTTGCCCTCGTTTCCCTTTCAAAGGGAGAGGAGGCGGAAGGCGTTGTCCTTAAGGAGGATATTGAAAAAGGGCACAAGTTTGCCCTTCGCGACATCTGCAAGGGCGAGCAGGTCATAAAATACGGCGAGATCATCGGCAGAGCCACCGCCGATATTAAGGCGGGCGAGCATATCCACAGCCACAATATGTCCACCAATCTTTCGGGAACCTTAGAATACTCCTATAACAAAAAGGAAATCCCCGATTTAAGCGGCTTCAAAAGCCGCAAGGTAAAGGTTTATCAGCGGAACAGCGGCGAAGTAGGCATTCGCAACGAGCTGTGGGTTATTCCAACTGTGGGCTGCGTAAACTCACAGGCAAAGCTGATTGTATCGGAGTTCCTGAAGAAGCATCCTGCCCTTGAAGGAGTGGACGGCGCATACACCTTCACCCACCCCTACGGCTGCTCACAGATAGGCGACGACCACATCAGAACGAGAATGATTCTCCAAAGAATGGTGAAGCACCCTAACTGCGGCGGCGTTCTTGTACTCGGCTTAGGCTGTGAAAACAACCGTATGGACGTATTCAAGGAGACTTTAGGGGAATACGACGAGAAACGGACAAGATTTTTAATTGCTCAGGAGGTTGAGGACGAGATTTCCGAGGGCGTTAAGCTTTTGGAAGAGCTGTACCAAAGGGCAAAGGACGATAAGCGGGTGGAAAAGGATATTTCCTGCCTTAAAATCGGCTTAAAGTGCGGCGGCTCGGACGGACTTTCGGGAATTACCGCAAATCCGCTTGTAGGACGGCTTTCCGACTATATGGCGGGAATAGGCGGCACTACCGTGCTCACCGAGGTTCCCGAAATGTTCGGAGCGGAGCAGCTTTTAATGGACAGAGCAAAGGACAAGGATATCTTCGACAAGATAGTGAAGCTTGTAAACGGCTTTAAGGAGTATTATCAGAAGCATGACCAGCCTGTTTACGAGAATCCCTCACCGGGAAATAAGGCGGGAGGAATCACCACCTTAGAGGATAAGTCCTTGGGCTGTACTCAGAAGTCGGGTTCGGGAGCGGTTTGCGACGTGCTGTTTGACGGGGACGCTCTTTCCGCTCGCGGTCTTAATCTGCTGAACGGTCCGGGCAACGATATGGTGGCTGTAACCAATCTTGCAAGCGCCGGCTGTCATATGGTATTGTTTACAACGGGCAGGGGCACTCCCTTTGGAGGATTTGTTCCCACGATAAAGATTTCCACCAACTCCGACCTTGCCAAAAGGAAGGCTAACTGGATTGACTTTAACGCCGGGGATATTGCGGAGGGAGTAAGCTTTGACGAAAAGTTAGAGCAGCTTGTTGAGCTTATTGTGGAAACGGCAAACGGTAAGCTGACCGTTAATGAGCGGTATAATTCACGGGATATTGCTATCTTTAAGACGGGGGTTACACTGTAATTCGAATTGCAGACAAACAAGAAAAAAAGCGGCGAAGCCGCGCGGCGTCCTTTTCGCTTCCTTTTCGGACTCCGAAAAGGAAGCAGGGTTCGGGACAGCGTCCCGGTGATGCCATTTAAGAGAAAAAACAACTTTATAAACTTTCTGCGTAAAAACAAACGTTAGAAGCAAGCGAAGCGCCGCTTCGGCTGTAAAGAAAAAAAGTTAAATTTTTTATTGTTAAATTTATCTGAAACCTCATAAAAGAAAGAAGGTCATATGTCCTCATTACTACCCTCCACAAAAAACACCCGCGCCTTACCCACAGGCAGCCTGCGTTATATCAGAAGCGATTTTCCCGAAAACCTTACCGAAAAAGAAATAAACTGGCTGCTTGAAAACAATATCGCTACTCTTGTAGATCTGCGCTCCCATGAGGAGACCGCAAAACGTCCGTGTCCGCTTAAAGAGAGGAAAGGGTTCAGGTACTGTCATCTTCCCGTTACGGGCGGCGGCAATACCCCCAAATCCATTGAACATCTGCATACGATATATAGGAATATGATAGATGCGCAGATGGATAAAATCGTCAATACCGTTATGAATGCGGAAACCAATGTGTTGTATTTCTGTACGGCGGGAAAGGACCGCACGGGCGTAGTGTCGGCGGTTATCCTGAAAAGGCTCGGATTCGACGACGAAACAATTATTGCGGATTATATGAAGTCCGGGGATAATCTGCGGGATATGCTTACGGAATATGTAAAAGCGCACCCGGAGGTGGATTTGGAGATAATTATTCCGCACAGGGAGAACATCGAGAGAGTGCTGAAAGTGCTGTAAACAGGCGGTGTTTACGGTTGTGCGGCGGCAAAATATTTTTGGTAGTAGGGCAATGCTAAGTATTGAATACGGTGAAAGCCTTAGCGATGATATTTACGGTATGATAGACGCCGAATTCGGTAAATTCGCCGAAAAAAACGGCATGGTTTGCGGCTATGAAGCATTTGCTTTTACCGCAAATGAGGATAATATGGTTGTCGGTGTGATTAAAGGTCATTCATATTACAATGAGATTCATATCGCCGACCTTATCGTACTTGAAGAATACCGTGGAAAGCATATAGGCACAAAGCTTATAGAAGCAGTTGAAAAACATTTTTTGGGTAAAGGCTTTGAAATTATTACCTTGACTACTTATGAATTTCAAGCGCCCGAATTTTACAAAAAATGCGGCTTTGAGGTTGAATTCATCAGGGAGAATGAGAAAAATCCTAAGCTTACGAAGTATTTTTTGAGGAAATTTTTTTGAAATCAAAATACACACTAATATGAAAGGACTGACACCAATGAAACAATTTATGGACAAGGATTTCGTTTTGAAGAACGAAACCGCAAAAACTCTCTATCACAATTATGCAAAGGATATGCCTATTTTTGACTTCCACTGCCACCTGAATATTGAGGAGATTTACAACGACAAGAAATTCGACTCAATTACCGAAGCATGGCTCGGCGGCGACCACTACAAATGGCGTCTGCTACGTGAAATGGGCGTTGACGAGAGCTATATCACAGGCGACAAGAACGACTTTGAAAAATTTTCCAAATACGCCGAGGTGATGCCCTATGCAATCGGAAATCCCATTTATCACTGGACGCATTTAGAGCTGCAAAGATTTTTCGGCATTAACGATATTCTGTCCCCTGCCACTGCCAAAAAAATATTCGACGAGACAAACGAAAAGCTCAAGACACTCACCGCCCGCAAGCTTATTACCATGAGCAACGTCAAGAAAATCTTCACCACCGACGACCCCATTGACGACCTGCACTTCCATAAGCTTCTTAGGGAGGACAAGAGCTTTGACGCCCAGGTAACTCCCGCCTTCCGCCCCGATAAGGCAATCAACATAGAGCTTCCCACCTTCGTTCCCTATATCGCTAAGCTTGCCGATGCGGCGGACGTAAGAATCGACGGCATCGAGGGACTCTGCACCGCCCTCACAAAGCGCATTGAATATTTTGACAGTGTGGGCTGCGTATGCTCCGACCATGCTCTTGACGTGGTTATGTATATGCCCGCCACAACGGAACAGGTTGACAAGATTCTCAAAAAGGCGTTGGCAGGCGACGACCTTACGCCGAGTGAAATCGAACAGTACAAGGGCTACATTTTGGTACATCTGGGCAAGCAGTACGCAAGACTTCACTGGGTTCAGCAGTACCATATCGGCGCTCTTCGCAACAACTCTTCAAGATATATGAAGCTTTTGGGGCCCGACACCGGATTTGACGCTATTGAGGATCAGACCTTTGCGAAGAAGCTGTCCATGCTCCTTGACACGCTGGACAGCACCGACGAATTGCCCAAAACAATTCTTTACTGCTTAAATCCCCGTGATAATGAGGTTTTGGCGGCAATTATCAACTGCTTCCAGCAAAGCGGTACCGTTGGAAAAATGCAGTTCGGTTCTGCCTGGTGGTTCAACGACCAGAAGGACGGAATGGAGCGCCAGCTTATGGCATTGTCACAGGTGGGACTGCTCAGCAAGTTTGTAGGTATGCTTACCGACAGCCGCAGCTTCCTCTCCTACACCCGTCACGAGTATTTCAGACGTATTCTCTGCAATATGCTGGGCACCCTTATTGAAGAAGGCGAGTACCCCAACGAGGTTGAATTTGTCGGTGAAATCGTTAGGGACATTTGCTATAATAACGCTGTTAAGTATTTCAGCAAGTAATTTTTTATCGAAAACTGTAATCCTGTTTTCACGGGATTGCAGTTTTGATTTTGTAACCGTTTTGTAATTGATTTAAAAATTAAATGGTGGTATAATAATATTCATGAAAAACCTTAAGCTTATTTTTTGAGAGGAACAGGTAATTATTTAAAATGAAAAAACGGTTACTGTTTTTATCTGTCGCAATGGTATTCCTTCTGACCTCATGTGAAGGCATAAATATAATAACAAACGGAAACCCGACTTCCCCCACAAAAACCACCGACAACTCCGCAAACGGTGTAACAGTTACCACCACAACCACTCAAAAGGAGGGTACGGAAGATAACGAGAAAACCGAGGCAGAGAAAACAGAGCCGGAGGAAACAACTGTCACAGAGCCTGAAACCACCGTTCCCGAGGTGATACCACCCACATTTACCGACAGCGAAATTGAAGCGGGCTATCTTTACCTTTCGGGAAAGGAACAGTTCGTTGTTTCCAAAAAGAAAAACATAATTACCTTTATTCTCGATGCGGCGGATAATATTTACATAGAAAATCTAATGAACAATAAGCCCGAAGTCTTCAGCGGCTTTGAAGATTTTACCGTTTACACAAATACCTGCAGCGTTTTTGATTCTACTTTTCAATCTGTAACTCAAATGTATTCGGGCTATACCGCATTGCCTACCTATAAAATATCCGAGTGGAACAAGGACGCTTGGGGGAGTCAAGCTGCCTGTGAATTTTTTGACAGATTCCATAAGGCGGGATATAAAATGAATTTTTATGTCAATGCCGAGCTGCAATTCAGCCGGCTTGTGGGTAAATTCGATAATTTGGCATTAAGCGAGGAAAAGCTGTATGAAAGGGATTATTACCATTCTAACAGCGGCTTTGACGGTCAGCTTGAGACAATGAGCCTTGCCGAGGACGAATATAACCGATTTAACGTAATCCACCTTGCCGGCGCTCACGACATAGCGGAAGGATTAAACTCCTTTGAAGAACAAATGGAATATCTTTTCGGCATTGTAAGGAAATATTTGGACAAGCTTAAGGAATTTGGCGTATACGACGATTCCACGATTATAATTACCGCCGACCACGGCACTCACAATATTTACAAACACCCCAATGCCACTCCAATGTTTATGATTAAGGAGGCAGGCAAGAAATCGGACACACTCAAAACCAATTCCTCTCCGATTTACTGGACGGATTTTATACCTACTTACTTAGTTAATGCAGGACTGTTTGATGAAAAAACAGATAAAAGTCTTTTCGGAAGCTCTATCTACGACTTTAACGAAAATTCGGTAAGAGAAAGAGTGTCGAATTTCCGAATGTACAGCGACAGATACCCCGAATCAGCCAAATCTCCACTTGTGCCTAATTATGGCTACAATGTTATTTACTCCTTTAAATACACGGGGGATTCAAAAGCCTTGCTTGAAGTGGCGGGAAAATA
>CAYMFX010000089.1:0-9565 GCA_964389845.1 uncultured Ruminiclostridium sp. | reverse complement strand
GTCAGGCGAGTTAGACGTTTCCGACCTCGACCTTTAGACCACTAAATTATCGTTTATCTCATTGTTCACCTCGATTTTGTCATCAAATGTGGACAACAAATCAGCTATTTTCCTTTGCATATCAATATGAGGAAGCGCAATTGGAAAATCCTTTATTTGCCCCGCATTTAGGTTTTGCTGTGCCCCTCCATTAGCGAGTGCAGCTAACTGTGTGTACCTTGAACATAGCCAATAATACACATATCTATAATCAGCTTTACTGGCATCGATAATCAAATTGCAGCAGGCTTGATTAGTCGTTAAGGGAATCTTTGAAATAGCAACTCTTGCAGCTGTTGCTCCATACATTGCGACAATAATGGCATTCGCTGGAACCCATTTTGCTGAAGATGCAGAGTAACCTTCATCCGTAATGAATTTTTCTGTAGCGTATATTCGGTTAAACTTTATTTCCGAGGTATTAAGCCACGGAATATTGCCCCCGGCATAATACTCGTCGTGTTTTTTATTCGGTGTGCCCCCGCTGTAAACGTTGGCGCACACATCTGAAATCTTTCCGTTTCTCATAGACTTTGCATCCACTCCTTCAGCGTAATACCACTTTCTGTTTTCCAAGATGAAGGACCGTTGCAACTACTGCCGCAAACAAACTCACCGGCAACAGATGAACTATTAAAAACAATATCCTTCTTTAGCGTCAGCTCGTCATCTGTTATTCCCGCTTCCTCTCTTCGCTTAATAACGGTCTTGTAGCTCTTGAAATGGTTAGAAACGTTTTGAGAAACAGTAGAACCTTTTTTCAAAACAAACCGGCCCTCTGTATATGTTAGTTTTGCCAAGAAATTGTTCTTGGCACTTTTCATATAAAAATCCATTTTGACACCTCGTTTTATATCGTCAGATTTCATATCCAATCGCTCCTAACTTTCTCCTGATCTCGTCCTCCAGTTCATGAGACTTAGCAAACATATCGGATAGTTCAGATGTCAGCCTTGCCATTTTCTCTTCAAACGGCTCGCCATCATCTTCCTGCTCCTCTATGCCGACATAGCGTCCCGGCGTCAGGATGTAATCCTGCTTTGCGATGTCCTGCAGCGTGGCAACAGAGCAGAAGCCCTTCACATCCTCAAGCGTTCCGTTCTGGAAAGCCTCGAAGGTATCGGCCAGCTTCTGAATATCCCCGTCGGTGAAGTCTCTATGCTTGCGGTCAACCATGTGTCCCATCTTGCGTGCATCGATGAAGAGCGTCTTGCCTTTCTGCTTCTTGCCCTTGGTGATAAACCACAGGGTGACCGGAATCGTTACGCTGTAAAAAAGCTGTGTAGGCATGGCGATGATGCCTTCAATCAAATCGTCCTCTATGATCTTTTTACGGATTTCGCCTTCACCGCTTGACTGTGTGGAAAGGGCACCGTTTGCAAGCACGAGGCCGATCTTTCCAGTCGGTGCGAGGTGGTGGATCATATGCTGTATCCAAGCGTAGTTCGCGTTACCGGCAGGCGGAGTACCATATTTCCAGCGAACATCCTCCAGCAGCTTTTCCTGATTCCAAGGATGATAGTTGAACGGAGGATTGGCCAGAATGAAGTCGGCCTTCAAGGTCGGGTGCAGATCGTTCGTAAAGGTATCTGCTTGATAAGGTCCGAAGTCGGCATCGATACCACGGATTGCCATATTCATCTTAGCCATCTTCCATGTATCGGCGTTTGCTTCCTGTCCGTAAACGGAGATTGCTCCACGCTTGCCAGAATGAGCCTGAATGAACTTTGCACTCTGTACAAACATACCACCGGAACCACAGCAGCAATCGTACACGCGGCAGTTATCGAACGGACGCAAGATAGAAACAAGAGTCTTAACCACGCTGGATGGCGTATAGAATTCACCGCCGCCTACGCCTTCCTTCTCCGCAAACTGTGCGATGCAGTATTCATAGGTGCGGCCCAGAAGATCTTCGCTTTCTTCTGTGTCGCTCATGTCGATATTGTTTGTGAAGATATCAACCACATCACCCAGAACTCTCTTATCAAGGTCCGGGCTGGCATAATTCTTCGGAAGGACATTCTTTAGGGTCTTATTCTCGGCTTCGATAGCCCTCATTGCTGTGTCGATAACCGTTCCGATTTCCGGTGTATGGGCAGCTGAAGCAATCGTGCTCCATCTTGCTTCTTCCGGCACGAAGAACACGTTCTCCATTGTATAAGCGTCACGGTCATCTTCAAATCCGTCGCCCTCCGCAACAAGTTCCTGATATCTCTTATCAAAAGCTGCGGAAATATAGCGCAGGAATATAAGGCCGATTATGACCTTTCTATATTCAGCCGCAGGGATATGTCCCCACAGGACGCAGGCCGCATCCCACAGTTGTTTTTCAAAGCCGATGTTGGCATTAGTTTTATCCGCCATCTGAATCTACCTCCAAGTAATCGCATGTATCCATGCTTATTCTATTCTTTCTGTCGTACCAAAAAACGGACTCAGTCTTCATCGACCATTTCCATTATGTCGCTGACATCGCATTGCAAAGCTACACAGATTTTCTCTATGATCTCTGTGTTTACGTTTTCATTCTTACCGAGCTTCGTAACGGATGCCGCACTGATCCCAGCTACACGCTGCAAATCTTTTTTCTTCATATCTTTATCAATTAACAGCTTCCATAATTTCTTGTAACTAATGGCCATGTGCCAACCTCCATTTTCTGTCAAAATGTCTACACATAAACTCCGACTCGCTTATTATATCACGTTCCTCATCAAATTTCAAGATTTTCTCCTGCGTTTGCAGGAATTATTTTTGTTTTCTCTTGAATTTTACACTCCAATCTGCTATAATAACAGAGACGGATGGTTTCTCAGCCGATTTTGTACTAAGGAGGCGTGTCGTTCATGATCTTTATAAGCGGTGTCCACGGCGTGGGAAAGTCATACTTCTGTGATATGGTTAAATCGGAAACTGGCATAGAGTCCTACTCCGCCAGTACATTGATAACGCTGAAGAAGCATTCCGGATTTTCCAAGGACAAGCTCATACCGGATATCGACGACAACCAGCAATACCTCCTTCAGGCAGTCAGTGAGTTAAGAGACTCCGGGGAAAACTTTATTCTGGATGGGCACTTCTGTCTGCTTAACGCGACAGGCGATATCACTCGTATCCCGTATGACACCTTCACCTCTTTGAAACCAGATGCGATTATCTTGCTGACGGAGAAGTCAGAGGTAATTGCAGCTCGTCGCAAAGAGCGTGATGGAATTGAGGCTTCCGTACAAGAAATAGAAGCTTTTCAGCAGGAAGAATGCGCCTACGCAAAAGAAGTCGCTGCGGATATTGGTGCGATACTCTTTGTTTCTGGCGGTGCCGGAGACCTTGCACAGGCGATTGAATTTATAAAGTCACTTTAAGGAGGAGCTGTTTATGGCAGGCAATTTTTCTCTCAAAAAATTCAGCGATATCGACCTAAACGATCCCTTCTTCGATTCTTTGAAGGCAGATTACCCGGTTGGCGGTAAAGTAAAGCCATTCGAGGTGTGGTTTCCGGAAAAAGCTCAGGAAGGCCGTACAGCCTTGGTATTCGACGATGAAAATGGCCTTGGTGCCTTTGTGTGTATAAAGGACGAAACGGAAAACATAGTACTTACGGATTCGACCTTGCCAAAGAAGACCAGATGCAAGATCACTACCATCAAGATTGCAGAACGTTTTCGCGGCCAGCGTCTTGGTGAAGGTGCTATCGGTCTTGTGCTTTGGAAGTGGAAAGATCTGGGCTGGGAAGATATCTACGTTACCGTATTTGATAAACACGATCTTCTGATCGCTCAGCTCACCAAGTTTGGCTTTATCAAGGTTGGATATAACCCGAATGGTGAAGGTGTATATCTCCGTAGTCGCAGTAGCGTAGATTACAGTGATCCATACAAGTCATTCCCGTTTATTAATCCGGTTTTTCAAAATGCAGGATACCTGTGCGTGAATGACTTTTATCATGATACCCTCTTCCCATATTCCGAGCTTAAGAATACGCTGCAGACTTCAGTCGCATTGAATGTGAGAAACGGCCTTAGCAAGATATATGTTGGAGCACAGTATACAGTGCCTCCGTACAAAATCGGTGAGCCAATCTTTATATACAGAATTCATACTGGTTCAGGAACTAAGCGTTACAAATCCTGCTTGACTTCGTTCTGCATCGTGACTAACGTTATAGCGGTAAAGCGTAGCGGAAGCCATCTTATGACTTTCGACGAGCTCCTCGCCAAGATCGGCAACAAATCTGTTTACGATGAAAGTGAGCTTCAGACCAAATATAATAACGACAAGAATATGTTCGTTGTAGAGATGCTTTATTACGGTTATTTTGGTGAAGGCCATAATATCAATATGGACACCCTCGAAACTAAAGGCTACTGGAGCAACAGTCATGGAGGGACATACCCGGCATTGATCAGGCTTACTCCCGACGAATTCAAAGAAATACTACGGGAGGGCAACGTCGATGTCGACAATGTTATTATCGATTAAACCTAAATATGCCAAAGTAATACTGGAAGGTAAGAAACAATACGAATTTAGAAAAAGCAAACCCAAAGATGGTGTGACTCGCATAGTCTTTTATGCCTCGTCCCCTCAGAAACAGGTGGTTGGCGAAGCTACCATAGATGAAATTCTGGAAGGCACGCCAAAAGAGATATGGGAGATAGCAAAGACAGCAGCTGGGATCACGAAGAAGTTCTACTTCTCCTACTATGCTGGGAAAGAAAAAGCCATCGCTTACAAGCTCAAAGACGTAGTAGTATACGATACTCCCAAGGAGCTATCCGATTATGGGATCAGTCAAGCCCCGCAGTCGTTTGTATATCTGGATTAGTTCAGGAGCCACGTTGTGAATAGCAGCGTGGCTTTTTTCTTTTACCCTCTTGACAAATCCACATTTTCCAACTATACTAATAAGCAGATTAGCGAAGTCGCTGATTGACGAAGAAAGGAGTTTTTACTATGACAGGCGATTTTGGAAAATTCATCAACGAAAAGAGACTCGGACGTGCCTCTGACGGCAGCGATATTCTTCTTAAAGATATTGCTCAGGCGATGGGAACCACCGCTACCTATCTTTCAGACATCATCAAAGGAAGACGAAATCCTCCGGAAATGAGTATGCTGCTTAAGATAGCTGATGTTCTACGTCTTACGGACGAGGAACGTGCAGAAATGTTCGATCTCGCTGGCCGTGAAAGAAATGAGGCCGCGCCGGATCTTCCTGAGTACATTATGGACGAGAACCTTCCGCATGTTCGTGCTGCTCTCCGCAAAGCCAGCGATAAAAAGCTCGGTGATGACTTCTGGCAGCGTGTTTTGGAGGAAATCGAAAAGAAAGGATAAGTATGACCAAAGAAGCATATCTCAGCTCCCTTGTCCCTCGAATGTATAAATCCGAATTCGATGATAAGGCAGCAGAAATCTTAACGGAACACTGTCCGGAGGCTCTCGAAAAACCGATGCCCGTTCCTATCGAAGAGATCGCAAGAGATAAACTACACCTGCTCATCAAGGAGTATCACCTATCCGAGGATCTTAGTATTCTCGGCCAGATGTGCTTCACGGATGGGCTTGTTGAAATCTACGATCCCTCTGAAGATGAGTATCGGGAAGTGTTCGTCAAAGCAAAGACCATGATCATTGACCCGGATACCTATCTCAAGCGAAACTTCGGCAGCCGTCGAAACACGGTAGCGCATGAATGTGTTCATTGGATTTACCATCGCAACTACTTTCTTGCTATGGAGGCGCTGAAGGAAGGACGCGCAGTAGCACAGCGCTGCCCCGTTGAAGCTAAAGACGAATCTTTCAAGGATGTTTGGACCGATGTAGATTGGCTCGAATGGCAGGCAAACGGTATCGCCCCTCGCATACTGATGCCAAAAGAAACAATTGCTGACGGATTTCAAATGATCATTGACCGCAGCAAGAAAAACAAATTTGTATCCGCAGGACTGATCTCCAAGTCAAAATGGATTCTGGAACAGTTCGCCGGATTCTATCAAGTATCGCAGACTTCTGCCGCGATTAGACTCACGGAGCTGGGACTCCTATCTTGAGCCATGCACCAGCTCCTCTTTTTTTAAGGTATTACTTCGCTAAAAAGCGGAGCCGCTAATTTATGAACTTGTGAAAGGAGGGATGCGGATGGAAGAAATACGAGACTGCCTCGGTCGCTTAGCTTGCTGCGGCAACGCGGCGACCGGTTACGTCTCCTCTCTGTATAAAGGCCATCGGACGACAGCCTACCTGTCAATCGGTGAAACCTTCACTGTCGAGAGAGACAACACAATAACCGTCGTGACACGGATCACCACTTCGGCTTTCAAAGTAAACAGCTACAAAATTGCTGCATAACAAGATCCATAACTGAATAGAAGTCCGCAGAGCTGCATGACGGCCAAGGACATAGTTTCATCCCAACAGGGAGGACTGTGCCTTTGGCCGTCTTTCTGTCTCTACGGACATTAATCGGCTCCTGCGGATTTCAACCTTATCTATTTGCAAATCCAAAGGAGACGATTTTATGAAAAAGAACGAAAACATTGTAAAACGCATCTATGACAAGCAGACCAAGACATGGTTCGAGGTCAGCCCAGAGCAATATGAGGAATTTGACCGCTGGCGTACTAACCTCAGAAAGCGTGAACAGTATCATCACCGCTGCATGTGTCCACGCAGTAAGTGGTGGCTCTGCGATGGTATGTGTCAGGACTGCGAATTCCACGCACCCGGTGATACCCTCTCTCTGGATATGACGGTTGCAAACAAACTACTGGACCACCCTATCCGGAGAGTGGGAAGTGTGGCGCTCGGAGGAATACTCTACAGAACGTGTTTACTCGCAGCTTGAAGGAAGCGGCAAACTCGCGTGGAAATATGACGGTTTTTCCGAAATCCATCTGCGGGCAAGGCTGGCCTTCTGCTCGGACGGCAGCGGTCGCGCCGGAGTGTTTTGCGGAGATCTGTTCTGCTGCCTGAATTACACCAATCAGGCTGTCGAGCTTTATAACGGCTCAACGCTGCTTGGCTCATACAGTCAGGAGATCGTGAAAACATCGGATGCGAACCTCCGCGATAATCCATCCATGTATACCGTGGAGATGCGCATCCGTGGGAACAAGGTCCGCGTTTATTCCGGCTCATCCTACACGCTGCGTTTTACGGCAACGGTCAGCGGCTTCTCCGGAGGCTATGCCGGTATCCGCTCTGACGATCATATCGTCTGTGAACTGTTGCGGCTCGGTGACGCTTGGACCTATGAGCCATACGAGCGTTTCGATGTGATTATGCCGGACGGTACTACAAAATCCTATGGCCGAATCAGTCGGAGCAACTGCACATGGGACAATGAATTTCAGGTTTTCACCCTGACCGCCGACGTGGAAGAAAACGCCACCCGCAGCGAGGATATCTCGATGGATTACGATTTCTTCCACTCGGATGATATGACTTCGCTTTCCTGCGGCAACGACTATACGGCAAAGGTGATTCCTGTGGACATCAACATCTGGATATCGCGGCTGTTCCTCGGTGACGCAGACGGTTTTTCCATCCTCTACTATCAGGATGTAGACAGCCTCGTCTACTGGTCCAATCAGGCGGCTTACCGATGGAAGCTGCGCGGCATGTGCATGTGGTCTCTCGGACAAGAAGACCTGCGACTATGGGAATGGCTCCCGAAACAAATATAACTTGTAAACCGGCGATTGCTTAGGCAGTCGCTTTTTTAATGCAAAGGAGGACACTCATTATGAAAGAATTCTGGAACACGATTCAGGTCATTTTCGCGGCTATTGGCGGCTGGCTCGGCTACTTCCTTGGCGGCTGTGACGGGCTTCTGATCGCCCTGCTCATCTTCGTTGCGGTGGATTACATCACCGGCGTCATGTGCGCCATCGCGGATAAGAAGCTATCCAGCGAAGTGGGATTCAAGGGTATCTGCCGGAAGGTCCTGATTTTCCTGCTGGTAGGCATCGCCAACATTATCGACGTGCAGGTAATCCAGACCGGTTCGGTGCTTCGTACCGCTGTGATCTTTTCGTAATCACAAAATCCATCAGCCGTTTTGCGAGGAACACCACGGACTGTCTGGAGATGGTCCGCAAGCTCCTCGAATTGGACATTCCGATCTATTTCGAGAAAGAAAACCTGAATACCAGCTCTATGGAAAGTGAGCTTTTTCTCGCCATCTTAAGCAGCATGGCCGAGGGAGAGTCTACATCCATTTCCGAGAACAGCAAATGGTCCATACAGCGTCGTTTCAAGAACGGCACCTTCAAGTTGAGCTACCCGCCTTACGGCTACGATTGGGATGGCGAGCAGATGGTCATAAACCCTGATCAGGCCAAGACGGTGCGCTGGATTTTTGAACAGGTGCTTTCCGGCAAAGGCACACACGCCATTTCGGAAGAACTGAATGCAAACGGCATCCCCACCAAAAAGGGAGGACGCTGGACGCCTACAACGATTCGCGGCATGATCAGCAACGAGAAATATACCGGCGATGTGATTTTCCAGAAAACTTACACCGATTCGCAGTTCAACCGCCACGTCAATTACGGCCTGAAAGATCAATACGCCATGTCCGATCATCATGAAGCCATCATAAGCCGCGAGGTCTTTGAGGCGGCAAACGCACTGATCGTACAGCGAGGCAAGGAAAAAGGCATCCAATACCGCTATCAGCAGGGCAAGGTGCAGGTCAACCACAACCGCTTCCTCGGATACACCAAAGATGCTGACGGCAATTTGGTCATTGAACCGGAGCAGGCCGAAATCGTCCGGCGCATCTACCGGGAATACCTGCAAGGCCTGAGCATGGACAAGATCGCCGCAGGGCTTGAAGCGGACGGCATTCTCACCGGCGCGGGCAAAACAAAATGGCACACCAGCACCATCAACAAGATTCTCCGGAACGAGAAGTACATTGGTGACGCACTCCTGCAAAAGACCTACACCACGGATTTTCTGACGAAGAAACGCATAAAAAACAACGGCACCGTCCCACAGTACTATGTGGAGGGTGACCACGAACCTATCATTCCGAAGGACATCTTCCTGCTGGTGCAGGAGGAGCTGGTCCGCAGGCGTGTGGTTCACACCAGCGACAACGGAAAACGCCACTGCTACTCCTGCAAGCACTGTTTTGCGCAGATCGTTTTCTGCGGCGAGTGCGGTGAGTTTTACCGGCGCGTCCACTGGAACAATCGAGGCTGCAAGTCCATTGTCTGGCGCTGCTGCTCACGGCTTGAGGCCACCGGACACGCCTGCCACAGCCGGACGGTGAACGAAACACTTCTGGAGCAGGTGGTGATCGACGCCATCAACCGGGTGCTTTGCCAGAAGGATGATTTCCTGCAAACGCTCCGGGCAAACATCGCCACGGTGGTTCTGCAGGGTGACATCCTATCACCAGAGGTCATAGACGAGCGCCTAAGCAAGCTGCAGAAAGAGCTCCTGAAGAAGGTCAATCAGAAGGACGATTACGACGCCATCGCTGATGAGATTCTCCGGCTCAGGGATCAGC
>CAYMFX010000088.1:0-9567 GCA_964389845.1 uncultured Ruminiclostridium sp. | reverse complement strand
ACTTTTTTGCTTCATTTCTGTTCTTGCCTTTCCTGAAAAGAACGTGGAATTGCGCTCATTAAAGTTGCAGTGCTGTTGGAAAAATTTGCGACTCGCCGTTTCACATAAAATTTTAAGTTTATAATAATTTATACCAATCCCCGATTAAACTGTGAGTAGCCAGTATAATCGGGGATTGGTATAAGCCGCTGTTAATTTTTCATTAGTCCTTCTGATACTTTTTAACTATGCCGAATATCTCTTCAACTCTGTCAACGCTTGATGTATAAAGCTTCAAAATAGTCTTGCCGTCAATATTATACTTTTCGCCGAAATTATCAACCGCAAGCCAGTTGCCTCTTTCATAGTTTTCGGCAAATTTCATTGTATCTCCGAAAATTCCTTCCTTTCCGAGAAGTCCTCCCGTAATATTTTCGGACAGCTTCATTGTGTCCATAGTCTCGGTGTCCTTGCGATCCACAACTATGGACATCAAGCCCATAAGATACATCTCCTCCGCAAAAGCTGCGTTCTTGGGATTGTATTCTTCGGCAATCCTCTTGCAGAAAATCGCACGGAAAAGCGCCGCCTTTATTCTTTCATCGGGACCGTTTTCCGCAAGACTTTGAAGCCCCAACAGATAAATCCAATCCTTAAGCTTATTGATTCCCAAAAGAAGAATAGCCTGTTTGATAGATGAAATATGCTCCGACATATCGCCCCTTACTGCATTGACAAGCCGCAGCAGCTTAGCCGCCATAAAGGGATCCTCGGAAATGACGGCGGAAAGGACCTTAACGTCCACCTTAACCTGCCATAAGCAGTTTACCAAGCGTGTAAAGGTCATCACCATAGGATTATATGCTTTTCCCGCCACGATCATAGGCTGAGCATAATAAAACCCCTGCATATAAGTACAGCCGATTTCCTTTGCATATTCGGAGCCTTCCACGGTCTCGACCTTTTCAGCCAATAATGTTTTATTCAGCTTAAGACATTGCTCCGCCGTATTGTCAATATCGTCCCTGTCACGCCTGAAATCAAGCTTCACTATCTGCACATATTCGAGCAGAGGAAGGTCTTCCTCACGGTATACATAATCGCTCAGGGCTATAGTATACCCCTTTTCATAAAGCTCCTTACAACAGCTCAGCATACTTTCCGAAACGCTTATATTTTCGGGAATTTCAATAACCGTCATTTCCTGAGGAAGAAGCAAAGCCGTTTTCTCAAACAAAAGGTTTTCCGTAAAGATTATAAAAGCCTTTTTATCTTCAAGATAACAGCTGTTGCTTGCGCCGAAGAAAACGCTGTTAATGACGTCGGCTGTAGACCTGTCGCCGTCTGTGCCGTCATAATAAGTAACCAAGGAGTTTCTGAACAAAAGCTCGTATCCGTATGTTTTTCCATTTACATCAAGAATAGGCTGTTTGGCAAAATAGCTGTTCATATGCGGTACTTCCTTTTTTGTTGTTATATATTATAATATACTGTCAAACATCATATCGACCTTGTTCATGCAGGTCATATACTGCTTTAAAACCTGCTTTCCGTCAAGATTGTATTTTGCAACATAACCGTCCACGCCCAACCAGTTAGCTTGTTCAAAATCAATAACGAATTTGTAGGTATCGCCGAAAATACCGTCTTTTCCCGAAAGACCGTCGATAATATTGCCGGAAAGTCTCATAGCGCTTGTGGTCTCTTTATCGTTGATATTTATTACAACGGACATCAGCCCCATAAGGTACATTTCGTCGCCGAAAGCCCTTTCTGAGGATAAGCTGAGAGACACGCTCTGACAGAACATAGCTCTGAACAGCGCAACCTTTACTCTTTCATCGGAATTATCCTGAGAAAGGCTCTGAAGCCCCACAAGATATATCCAGTCCTTAAGCCTGTTCATTCCAAGCATTGTGATTGCCTGTCTCACAGAGGATATTTTTTCGGACAAGCCCTTGCGTATAGAATTTACGAGCCTTAAAAGCTTCGCCGTCATAAAGGGATCCTTAGCGATAATATCTGTCAGCTCGTCTACCTCCGGCTCTTCCTTTTGCAATGCGCCGATAAGACTTGAAAAGGTAATTGTCAAGGGGTTGTATGTGCTTCCCATCATTATCAGCGGCTGAGCAAAATAATACCCCTGCATCAAGGTACAGCCAAGCCCCTCGGCGTACTTTGCTTCCTCCAGGGTTTCTATTTTCTCCGCAAGCAGCACCTTATTAAGCTTCCTGCAATATTCGGCAGTTTCTTCTATATCCTTTCTGCTGTTTCTGAAATCTATCTTTACTATATGGCAGTAATCCAACATTGCCTTTGTATTTTCCGAAATAACATAATCGTCGAGGGCAAGCATATACCCTTTTTCCTTAAGCTCCCTGCAGCAGCTTAATACCTTATCCGAAGCTCTGACGCTTTCAAGAACCTCGATTATAATCTGATCCTTCGGAAGAAGGAAAGCGGTTTTTTCCAAAAGGAGATTTTCGGTAAAATTTATGAACGCTTTTTTGCTGTCAAAAACATAATCCCTGTTCTCACCGAAAAAAACGCTGTTGATAATTCCTGCGGTGGATACATCGCCGTCAACTCCGTTATAATAAGTAACCGTGGGAGTGTTCCTGTATAGTAACTCATAGCCGTAGGTATCGCCGTTAAGATCAAGAATAGGCTGCTTGGCAAAATAACTGTTCATACCGCTTTACCTCCTTTCGTACAATTGAAGTATGTTATTATTTTATCATATTACAATCAATAACGCAATACAAAATCAAAAATTATTTTTCGTCCGTAACCTTTCTGAGAAAACTGCCCGGGGCGAAGCTTCTGTCACAAATTGCGCTCAATCTTTCCGTAGCCTTGTTTGCCGCATGAATTTCCATGCCCTCCGAATTAAACAGCCGCTTTGCGTTAAAGGGTACAGGCTCTTTTCCCGCTTCCAAGACCTCAAGCTCATCGTCGAGAGTAAAGTAATTTCTTTGGGTGAGCAAAATCCTTCCATCCTTAAACCCGTCAATGACCCCCACAAAATCCCTGCTGCGGACATAGCCGCTGCTGTCGTACACCTGCTTTGCGTCATATTTGCCGAAATAGAAGCCGGTGCAGTATTGACGGTGGCTGACCTTATACACCTCTTCCCTTACCCATTCGGGAACGGGATTCCCGTTCTTGACAAATTTAAGGGCAGTGCTGTATGCGTTAGTGACAGTGCCAACATAATAAGCGGATTTTGCCCTGCCCTCGATTTTGAGACTTGAAACACCGGCGTCTATAAGCTTATCCAAATGATCTATCATGCACATATCCTTGGCGTTAAGTATATATGCTCCGCTGTCGTCCTCGAAAATCGGATAATATTCACCCGGTCGCTTTTCCTCAACCAAATTGTATTTCCAGCGGCAGGGCTGCGCACACTCGCCGTTATTGGCGTTTCTACCCGTCATATACGCCGACAGCAGACACCTGCCCGAAAAAGAAACGCACATTGCGCCGTGAACAAAGGTCTCTATCTCCATATCGTCGGGTATCTTATCTCTTATGCGCTTTATATCGTCAATGCCCGTCTCGCGGGATAAAACTACCCTCCTTGCCCCCAATTTGTACAGCTCGTTTGCAGAAGCGTAGTTTACAATGCCCACCTGAGTTGACATATGTATTTCAAGAGAAGGAGCGTATTTTTTTACTAAACCCATAATGCCCAGATCACAAACAATTACGGCGTCAACACCTGCTGCCGCCGCATTTTTTATAAAATCGGGAAAAGCGTCAATCTCGGAATTTGAGGGCAGGGTGTTGCAGGTAAGATGAACCCTGACGCCCTTCCCGTGAGCCAATTCAACCGCCCTTTTCAGTTGGTCGAAATCAAAGTTTTTTGCTCCCGCTCTCATTCCGTAGCCCTTGCCGCCTAAATAAACTGCGTCACAGCCATAACGGACTGCATTTTCAAGACACTCAAAATCCCCCGCCGGAGAAAGCAGCTCAACCATTACTCAATACCCGCTTTTTTCAAATTTTCCTGATGCTCCTCAAGAGTTTTTCCATAGAAGGTCTCCCCTGTTTCTTCGTTGGCGCAGAAATAATAATAATCGGTATCATATGCGTCCAACACAGCGCCTATTGCGTCAAGACCGGGGTTGCAGATTGCCCCTGCGGGAATGCCGTCGCATTCATAGGTATCGTAAGCGTTGGATATAGCCGCAAGAGAGGTGGTGATTCCCGAACCCTTGTAGTAAGGCTCGATATAATCCTGAACATAAAATACCGTTGGGTCTGACTGGAGCTTGGAAACGTCTCCCCCTGCCTCTAAACGGTTAAGAAAAACAGAAGCAACCATTCTCATATCCTCAAGATTATTAACCTCGGACTGAACCATAGAAGCGAGAGTGATAACCTCGTCGAGAGTAAGTCCCATTTCCCCCATTTGCTTATACATAGTCTTGGTTATCTTAGAGTTAAAGTTTGAGTAAATCTTCCGCGCCGCCACCTCGGCGTCCTTTGTTGTATCTATTTCCTTATCGGGATAGTCTCTTAATTCATTATTGACATAAAACTCATATTTATCCGGGAATAAATAACCCTCCATCTGATTAAATTTGTAAGGGTTATCTTTAAGTCTCAGCTCAAAATCGTAAACGTTCATTCTCTTGCGGTAAAACTTCATAAAGTCCTCCGCACGACAAACATGGTTTTCCTCTAAAAGCTCACCCACCTGATAAGCGGTCATGCCTTCAATGACAGTCACCTCTACAGTGACTCTCTTTGTTTTTGAAATAAGCAGAGCGTCCATTATTCTGCCGTAGCTCATTGCGGAGGAAAGATTGAACTCGCCGCCTACAAATCGATCAAAATCCTCCTGACTTTCCACATATTTTATAAAGAAATCCTTGTCGGTTATTATGCCGTTAGTCTTAAGAATATCGGCAACCTGATTTACCGACGGATTTTCCGGTATCTCGACCATTACCTGAAACTCGTTGTTGTTGATTCCCGTGTAATCGATAAAAGCGTCGTATATAGAGCCTCCGATACGAATGCCGAAAAATATCACAAAGCCCGAAATTGCTATTCCGAGTATTATGCGGATAACGGTTTTTCTTGCTCTGCTTTGATTCCTCAGCTGTCTTTCCACCTCCCGAACACGGCGGGATTTCTTTTCAATTGCAGGCTCGTCGTCAAAATCAATATCGTGTATTTCTTCAAACTGTGCGGTATGGGAGGGAACGCCGCCTTCATTATTCATATCGGAAGCCGCAGGCATAGCGTCATTTACATTTTCCTCCGCATTATCAAATTCGCTGCCGCTGCCAAATGAATTTTCATTTGAGGAAGAATGACGCTCCTTGTTGCGCCCAAGCATTTCTGACAACTCATCGGTATATTCGTTTTTGTTGTTATCTGTCATTTTGTCTCATTCCTTCCTTTGAACCTGTCCCACACTTATCACACGTTTTTGAGTGACTATTATATCTAATGATTCGTCATTGTCATCAGGCTCAAAATCCCGTATAAACTCTTCGGGACACAAGCCGATTTTTATACACTTGCCGTTTTTCTCAAAAAATCTGTCGTAAAATCCACCGCCGTAACCAATGCGGTAACCCTTTAAATTACAGCACAAGGCGGGAGTTAAACAAACCGTTCTTTCGGTTATAACAGCATCCTCGCAATACGGCTTAGGCTCAAAAACGGAAAAGCTTCCAAGCTCTAAATCATCAAATGAGCTTATCCGTTTAAATACCATATCTCCTCCTATGCAAAGAGGCGCCGCTGCGGATATGCCTTTGTCGAAAGCAAAGCTGAAAATTTCATCGGTCGAAATCTCAAATTTTTTGCTTACATAACACAAAATAAGGTCGGCGTTCTGCATTTCATTCAATGAAATAAGCCTGTCCGCTATCCCGCTGCTCCATTGCCTGCGGTTATCCTCAGAAATAAGTCTGCGTTCAGCAAGAAGCTCTTTTCTAAGCCCGCCCTTTGTTTTTGCCATTATCTGCACTGCAAGGATTCCTTCATGTTTTTCGCTGCGTCGGCGCCTTTAATTGCCTCCAAAAGCTTTAGCCCGAATTCCTGAGCAACCCCCGCTCCCTTAGCGGTAATAATATTCCCGTCGGCGCAAACAAAATCGTCGGAAAGCCTGCCGCAGTCAAGCTGCCCTTCAAATCCGGGGAAGCAAATTGCCTCACGTCCCTTTAACAGCCCCTTATGACCTAAGATAGAAGGAGCGGCGCAAATTGCGGTTATGAACTTATTATTTTGGGAGCAATAATCGATTGCTCTCTGCACGTTAAGATTCTTTTCCAAATTAAGAGTTCCCGGCATCCCCCCCGGAAGAATTATCATCTCAAGATTTTCATCAAGTGTAATTTCACTGTCGGTAATATCGGCACAGACGTTGATTCCGTGAGAACCGGATATTATTTCCTCTCCAACTCCAACGGTCACAACCCGGCAGCCGCCTCTGCGCAAAATATCAACGGGGCAAAGCGCCTCCATTTCCTCAAATCCGTCCGCCAAAAAACAATAAATCATATTATCTCCTTTCAAACTTCAAACTAATCCTTGAATATTACTCCGAACTTCTCTTCCAAAAACGCAGGGTGATAAGAAAGCTTTGCCTTTCTTAAATTTTCCTCGCCTACGTCCTCTTCGCGGTTGATATATTTATATCCCCTGCAATGTCTGTTCACAAACTCCTTGTTTATCATCGGATAGGCTCCGTCAAATCCCGACAATGCCTTTTCGACATGAACGTCAAAGGTATCGCTGTTGATTTTCTCCCCATAGCTGAAAGCGACTCCATTGCCCTCAACTCTCAGCAGTATTCCCTTAAAATCAAGCTGTTTAAAATAATCAAGACCTCTCCTTGCAGCGGAAACCTCCTGTTCCATAGAAGGGTCGCCGCTTTCCTTATTCTCCGAAAACCATTTATCCAACAGCTCCTTACAGTCGGATATGTTTTCGTCGGAAATATCCTCGCAGCTCCAGTTGTTCTGAGTAAAGCGATTGATAAAATTCCTTTTGGAATGATACTTTTTTCCCACAAGCTCGGAAAGGTCGTCAAAATTGTAGCAGTAATCAAAAAAATCTCTGTTGGAGTAAACCTCTATTCTGTCGCCGTAAACCTCCTTCAAAAACTCCATACCGCTTTTGGGAGAGCTTCCGAAGCACAAATGCTTGCCCTGCCCTCTGCAATAATCCCGCATAAGCTCGATAACTTCTCTAAAATCTCCCCGTCCTGCGGGATAAAAAAATTCTCCTTCGCTTTCCACAAGGTAAAAATCCTTATAAAACGCAATCTTAATCTTAAAAGCGTCGCTCCAGATAAAGTTATTTCCAAAGGAGTATTCACAGCCTCTGTAATCCGAGTAAGAAAGAAGCCTCTTAGCCCTTTCTCCGTCCTCTGTTGTTATTTCTCTGAAATCAAGCATTGCTTATCTTAACAATTCCTCTATTTTATTTTTTATGGCAGTGTGTATTACGTCTATAGGAAGAGCTTCCCCGTTCTCCGCACATTGTATAATGCTCCAGTCTTCCCTTTCGGCAACATAAACCGCCGCTTTATAGCAATCCTCCATAAACCTGATATTGCTTTCGTGAATGTCCATCTTTCCGCTGTCCCCGCCGTATCTTTTTAGCAGCAGCTTCCTCGATACCGCGGCGGGCATATTTAAAAATACAGTATCATCGGGCTTAGGCATGCCGAATTTATTATACTCCAAATCGAAGAGCCAATTCATATAACCGTTCCATTGCTCAAAGGGAAGCTTAGTCATCTGATAAATAGCGTTGCTGCTGACATAACGGGCGGAAAAAATGGTTTTCCCCATAGAATAATCCTTTTCCCAATCGGTCTTAAAGCTTGTATATCTGTCGACAGCGTAAAAACAGCTTGCAGCATATGCGCTGATTTCAGGATTATCCTCATTGTACCTGCCGTGTAAATAATCGGTTATAATATGTCCCGAATATGAATCATAGTTTGGAAAGGTAATAAATCTGAATTCGGGATAATTCTTTTTTAACAGCTCAAACTGTGTAGATTTCCCGCAGCCGTCTATCCCTTCTATTACTATCAGCCTGTTTTTACACCCGTTCTCCAAAGCTGTAACTCCTTTTTTGATATATCAGGACGTATTCCAAAACTAATCCCGAACACGTTCTTAATGTTATCATACCACATTTTTCCTTCTTAGTCAAGCTCCGCAAGCTGTCTTTCCACTTCAACAATTACCGCCGCACTGCCGTCTATCTCGGCTATGCTCTTAACCATCATATCCCTCAGCTGTATATCCGAAAGCCTGAAACCGTAGGGTACTGCCAAATCAAAAATAAGCGAGCTGCCCAAAGGATTTTTAACTACTCTGAAATCGTGAACCGAAAGAGAAGAGTCTATTTTCTTTGCAATACTGCAAACCGCCTCCCTCAGCTGCACCGTCTCCTCATCGTCAATATCCACGGGGTCGATATGAATGGTGACGACGCAGTTAAATTTCTCCTTCATATCCTTCTCAATCTTATCCACAAGAGTATGTGCTTCCGAAATTCCGGTTCCGGACGAAACCTCGGCATGAAAGGAAATAAAGCTGATGCCAACGCCGTAATTGTGAATGATAAGGTCATGTATTCCGATAATCCCTTCATATCTGCCAACCATATTCTTAATGCCGTCCACAAGCTCCTTTTCCGGCATTTGTCCGATAAGAGGAGACAAGCTTTCCTTTGCGGTCTTGATTCCCGAAAAAATGATAAACGCCGCCACAAGAAGCCCCACATATCCGTCTATGTTTAAATTAAACAGTATGCCCGCAGTCATGCCCAAAATAACGGTAAAGGTGGATAATACGTCGGAAATGCTGTCTGTGGCAGTAGCACGAAGGGAAACCGAATTGATTTTTTTACCTAACTTGCGGTTAAAAATAAACATCCACAGCTTAACCAGCACCGCCGCCCCTAACATAATAAAGGTAAAAACGCTTGCTTCCGGCTCCTGAGGGTTAATTATCTTATCGAAGGATTCCTTTGCAAGCTCCACTCCCATAAGGGCTATGATAAATGAAATGACAAGTCCCGACACATATTCCGCTCTTCCGTGACCGAAGGGGTGTTCCTTATCGGGAGGAGAGAGGGCAATTTTAAAGCCCACCATATTGACAATTGAGGAGCCTGCGTCGGATAGGTTATTGATTGCGTCCGCAATAACGGAAATTGCTCCCGAAGCTATTCCCGCAATAAGCTTTCCCGCAAATAGGCACAGGTTCAGAACAATACCCGTGATACCCGAAAGAAAGCCGTATTTTTTTCTTACCTCCGGAGATTCGCAATCTTTATTGCCAATAAAAAGTTTTATCAACAGCTCTGTCATAAATATTTCCTCCCAAATGTCAAAGAGACGATTTCCGTTAAAGAAACCGCCCAAGCTATCGAAAAAGTAAAAATAAAGTTACCGCCCAATATTTACGAAAAAAGGGGACTTGAGACTGTAAAAAAACAAAAGTTTTGACCTAATCAGCATTCTTGAAAGCGTCGATGAAGTTTTCGTCCACCTTTTTCAAAAGGTGGTAGGATTCCAAAGGGCAAAGCCCTTTGGTCGCT
>CAYMFX010000087.1:0-9569 GCA_964389845.1 uncultured Ruminiclostridium sp. | reverse complement strand
GCTCCCGGGGCGGGAGCGCAAACGAAATACCTCAGGGGAGACGGAACGTGGCAGACGCCGCCCGATACCAATACTACCTATTCGGCGGCAACACAAAGTTCAAACGGCTTGATGTCCGCCGCCGATAAGAAAAAGCTTGACGGTGTGGCGGCTTCGGCTAATAATTATACGCACCCCACATCTTCCGGAAACAAGCATATTCCTTCCGGCGGTTCAAGCGGACAAATTCTCAGGTGGAGCGCCGACGGCACGGCGGCTTGGGGAAGCGATAACAATACCACCTACTCCAATATGACGGGAGCAACCGCTTCGGCGGCGGGAAAGGCGGGGCTTGCGCCGGCTCCTGCGGCGGGCAAACAGACAAGCTTTCTCAGGGGTGACGGGACTTGGGTTGTGCCGACAAACACCACCTATTCCAACATGACGGGAGCTACCGCTTCGGCGGCGGGAAAGGCGGGGCTTGCACCTGCTCCCGGGGCGGGAGCGCAAACGAAATACCTCAGGGGAGACGGAACGTGGCAGACGCCGCCCGATACCAATACCACCTATTCGGCGGCTACCACGACAACAGCGGGCTTAATGAGCGCTGGTGATAAAAGCAAGCTCATTAACACAATGTCGATCACCTCTATTGTTCAAGGAACGCTTTCTTCTCTCACGTCTTCGGCAAACAACAGGTATATTCCCAATGTGAGCAGAGCGACAAAGGCGCTGGTAGAGTATTGGACTGACAATACTTATAGCAACGGCAACATATCTATGAACTGGTCTAATTACGGAAGCCGTTATATCACGGGAATATCATCAAGCATGACCGCTATTTCACCGAGTTTGGTTTTATCGGGTCCGTCAAGATCTGTACAGATTGGGGTGGACACAACGGGTAGACCGTACTTTTCCGGCAATCCTGGGACATCAGACCGATACAGAGTGATTTGGTATTTGTAATGTATATGAAAGGAGTGCAGAATGCTTATTTTTGAAAACAGAGGATGGCAAACGAGTTCCGATTATCCTGATACAAACTATCTGGAAGGGACGGAGGAAATACAGCCGAGGTGGGTGGTGCACGATAATTCCGAGGTTGCGGCTAAGATTATGTCAACGCTCTGCTGGGAACCTGTTGAGGACGAAAACGGACGGCTAATCGACGTTGTTCCCGTCGAGCCGCCCGAGAGCGATGAGGAAAAGATAACTGCCTTAAAAAATCGGCTTGAGGAGTTGGACAGGCTGGCTATTCGTCCGCTTAGGGCTATTGCGGCGGGGAATGAGTCGGAGGAGGACAGGGAAAGGCTTATTGAATTGGAAGAACAGGTGGAAGGACTCAGAGAACAAATTTCACAGCTTGAAAATGCAGTATAAGTTTTTGGATAATAATGGGGGAGGAGCTGTATAAGGCATGGATACACCTATCACAAGGGCTGAGCACGAGGAATTCAGAAAAAGAATTGAAGAAGAAAACAGCAGGCAGAACAAGCGAATCGATATTTTAGAGTGTAATGTCAGACAGATAGACACTCTTGCCGCTTCTGTGGAAAAACTGGCACTCAATATGGAGAGTATGCTTAAGGAGCAGGAAAAGCAGGGAAGGAAGCTGGAAACCATTGAAAGCCGAGACGGGGAGAAATGGAGAAAGGCTCTTTGGTATATCGGGACTGCCGCTGCGGGGCTGATTATCGGGTTTATTGCTTCGCATTTGGGATTTTGATTGGGGGAATTAGTATGAATAAAATTGATTGGAAAAGAAAACTGACAAGCCGTAAGTTCTGGATTTCGGCTGCGGGCTTTATTGCGGGCTTGATTGTGGCGTTAGGCGGAGACGATAACACCGCCGATACTGTGAGTGGCTGCATTATGTCGGGAGCGGCGGTCGCCGCATATATTATAGGAGAAGGGCTTGCGGACAGTACAGGGGTCGCTGCCCAAAAAGACAATAATAAGCAGGAATAAGAACACGTTCTAAATATTGCTAAAAACGAATAGCTTTTATAACAGGAGCTTTTTTATTTTTTTCTTTAAGATTACTTTTGAAAGGAGTTATTATGTATAAAGGAATCGATATAAGCTATGTCCAGAAGGGTCTCGATTTGTATGAGGCTAAAAAGGCGGGGAATAAATTTGTCATTATCCGTGCGGGGATTTCACGAAGGCTTGACACACAATTTAAGGCTCATACCGACGGCGCAATCAAGGCGGGACTTCCCTACGGGTTTTATTGGTACAGCAGAGCCTTTTCTCCCGATGACGCAAGGGCGGAGGCGAAAATCTGCATAGAGGCCGTTAAGGATTATTCTCCGGTTTATCCTGTGTTTTATGATATGGAGGACGGGGATCAAATTGACGAGCTTAACGGTAAAATCAGAACCGATATTATTATTGCTTTTTGCGATGAAATTAAGAAAGCGGGACTTAAGCCGGGGGTTTATCTTAATCCTTCATGGGTAGAAAATTATGTGGAGAAGGACAGAATTTTAGGAAAATATGACTTGTGGCTGGCGCACTGGACAGGAAGCCCCGACAAGGAAACCGCTTACAGGTACGGACAGGCAATATGGCAGTGGGGCGTTGAAAGACTTTACGGCATGGATGTTGACGCAGACATTTGCTACAAGGATTATGCTAAGGAAAATGAGAAGCCGGAGGATAAGATGCTGCCGCTTGGCAGCAGGGTTTATTTTATCGGAGGAAAGCAGTACAGGGCAAGCACTGCCGATTACGGATTCCCTGCCGAACCGGGCATGGTGAAAATCTCCAACAGGGCTGAGGGCGCTCCTCACCCTTATCATGTGATAAGCGTTGACGGCGGAGGGGTTTACGGCTGGGTTGACGCTGACAGTCTTAAAGAGGAGAACAGGAAAACCAATGAGGAGGTTGCAGAGGAGGTTATTGCGGGTCTTTGGGGAAACGGCGAGGATAGAAGGAGAAGGCTTGAAGAGGCGGGGTATGATTATGGGGAGGTTCAGAGGGAGGTTAATAGGATTATTTACGGGTGAGCAGCTGTCGGTGCAGGAGCAGCGGGGGTGAGGACAGATGTGGGGAGGTGTAGGAGCAGTTTTGTGCGGCGAAGCCGCCGACGGCGTTAGCCGGCGGTCACGCCGCTTGCGGCGTGGGTGAGCCTTTAGGCGAACCGGCTTCGCCCCTGTTGGTGGGCAGTTATTGGGAGAGGAGCAGGGGGACGAGGATAGAGGGGGTGGCGGCAGATGTGGGGAGGTGTAGGAGTAGTTTTGTGCGGGCGGTTTGGCAGTATTTCCGAAGGCTGATTCGTTGATAGGAGCTGCAAACAGTACTGTTAAAGTATTATGCAGTTAGAAGACGTTCTTAATTCCGGTCAATTATTCCGATTGTGCATTTAGCTGAATTTTCCAAGGTTTTTATGGCGGTTACTGCGCATTGTGCCGAATTAAATTATTTTTTTGCAAGATTAATTATTTTAACTTGCATTTTTTGCCGTTTTGAAATATAATAGGTGGAAGGAAAGTTTTCGGTACAAGCCGCAGTAATGGGAATTGCTTTTTATTCCGTGCAGGCGGCGAAAGAATAAATAAACAGAACCGTTATTCATTGCCTTTGTATAATGTGCGGGATTGCGGTTTCAGGAAGGCGGTTGCTTATGTACAAGGATATGACAAGGGAGCAGTTGGAGGAGGAAAAAAGGTCGCTTGAAGCTAAGTACAACGAGTATAAGGCTATGGGCTTAAAGCTTGATATGTCAAGAGGTAAGCCTGCGCCTATGCAGCTTGACCTTACCGAGGATATGCTGCTGCACTGCTTGGACGGTGAATTTATAAGCGAGAACGGCGTGGACTGCCGCAACTATGGAGTGCTGGACGGGATTTACGAGGCAAAAAGGCTGTTTATGCCTATGCTCGGAGTGGGGAGATATGAGATCATTGTGGGCGGCAACTCGAGCCTTTGCATGATGTACGACAGTATAGTGAGAGCTATGCTTTTAGGTGTGCTTGGCGGTAAAAAGCCTTGGGGAAAATATCCTAAGGTTAAATTTCTTTGCCCCGCTCCCGGTTATGACAGGCACTTTGCTATTTGTGAAAGCATGGGAATCGAGATGATAACCGTGCCGTATAAGCCCGACGGTCCCGATATGGATATGATTGAGAGACTGGTCAGCGAGGACGAGGAAATAAAGGGCGTCTGGTGTGTGCCTATGTACTCCAATCCTACGGGTATTACTTATTCCGACGAGGTGGTAAGGCGTTTTGCGAATCTTAATCCCAAGGCGGACGATTTCAGAATATTCTGGGACAACGCTTACTGCGTACATCACCTTACAGATACTCCCGACAGTCTTTTGAATATACTCGAGGAATGCAAAAAGACGGGGAAGGAGAATATGGTCTATATCTTTACTTCAACGTCAAAGATAAGCTTCCCCGGCGGCGGCTTGGCTGTTCTTGCCGCAAGCGAGGCTAATATTGAATTTATTAAGGGTCAGATGACTTATCAGACTATTGGTTACGATAAGCTTAACCAGCTTCGTCACGCCAGATTCTTTAAGGATTTCGAGGGCATAAAGGAGCATATGAAAAAACATCGTGCTATTATCTGGCCTAAGTTCGAGACAGTGCTTACAATGTTAGATAAGGAGATCAAGCCCTTGGGAATCGGCGAATGGCACAGACCTCACGGGGGATATTTCGTTTCCTTTGACGGGCTTGACAATACCGCTAAGAGGACAGTGCAGCTTTGTAAGGAAGCAGGGGTTGTACTGACCGATGCGGGGGCTACCTTCCCTTACGGAAAGGATCCGAGAGACAGGAATATCAGAATTGCGCCCACATTCCCCACTGTCGAAGAGCTTGGAAAGGCTATGGAAATATTCTGTGCAGCGGCTAAGCTTGCGGCTGTTGAGCAGCTGACTTTGTGATTAATGACAGATTTTGTAAACAAGATTGATAAAAATAATTTCGGCGTTGGCTCGCTGAACCCTTCGGGTTTTCGGGCTGACGCCGTTTTTTGTTGTTTCTGTTATTTTGCCGGTAATACTCAGAGTGGGGGAAAGGCTGATTTTTGTAAAAATGCTCTTTTACCTCTTGACTTTCGTTATGGTGTTATGATATAATATTTGAAATACCTTTGAGCCTTTGATTACGGAGCAGGAAGCCCTGCTCAAGGCGGTGCCGTGAACCATGTCAGGCGGGGAACCGAGCAGCATTAAGCGGATTTCCGACTGTGGGCAGGTAACCTGCTTCGTAATGAGAGGCTCATTTGCCAAATTTATACGCATTAGGGGAGGCGGTTAAATGTATCTTGCTTTATACAGAAAATATCGTCCGGGTACATTTGATGATGTTATTTCACAAGAGCATATCACCACTACCCTTAAAAATCAAATTTCCACGGGGCAGATAGCTCACGCTTATTTGTTTACCGGAACAAGAGGAACAGGCAAAACCTCCTGCGCCAAAATTATGGCTAAGGCGGTCAATTGTCTTTCTCCGGAAAACGGGAATCCCTGCGGAAAATGCGAGGCTTGCCGCGCTATTGAAAGCGGCTCTACCGACATAATCGAGATTGACGCCGCTTCTAACAACGGGGTCGACAGTATACGCCAGATAAGGGACGAGGTGGTTTATACCCCTATCGACTGTAAATATAAAGTATATATAATCGACGAGGTTCATATGCTCACCGGCTCGGCGTTTAACGCGCTGCTTAAAACCCTTGAAGAGCCGCCCTCACATGTAATTTTTATTTTGGCAACTACCGAGTATTATAAGGTTCCCGCTACCATTCTTTCAAGATGTCAGCAGTTTTTGTTTTCCAAGATAGACCCTGTGCAGTCGGCGCAAAGGCTTTCGGAAATTGCGGCAAAGGAAAATATTACGCTTGCTCCCGAAGCCGCCGCACTTATTGCAAGGCTTTCCGACGGGGCAATGCGCGACGCTCTTTCGCTGTTGGATCAATGTATCTCTATGGATAACAAGGTCGACGAGGAAACCGTCAGACGGTGCAGCGGTTCGGCGGACAGCGGATATTTGTTTGCTGTGTCAAGGGCGGCTATTGAGGAAAAGCCTGCCGATGCGCTGGCAATATTGGACAAGCTTATTACTCAGGGGAAGGACTTGAACAGGTTTATCGAGGAGCTTACGCTGCATTACCGCAATCTTATGCTGATAAAAACGGTAGGCAGAGGACTCGTTAAGGCTTCCGATGATGATTTAAGGAAATATGAGGAGCAGTGCGGAAAATATTCCCTTGACGAAATAATGCGGCATATCGACCTTATATCGGACAGCCTCGATAATATAAACCGAATGAGACAGACGGGACAGGCTCGTCTTCTGACGGAACAGCTTTTGATTCGCATTACTTCTCCCAAGCTTACTAACGACGCTTCCGCTTTAGCGGCAAGAATTGGGGCATTGGAGGAAAGGGTTCGGGAGATTTCTAAGTATGGTATTGCCGCTTCCGTTGATAGGGGGGTGGAAGTTGGGACTGCAAAAAACGATGATATTGTCAGAGCTGATTCGGCGGTTAGCGTTGCAAATAGCGTTGAAGTCGGAAAAGCTGATTCATCAGCAGGTGTTGAAAAGAGTTCTGACGTTGGAAAAGCCGATTCGATAACAGGTGCTGCAAGAAGCGATGATGTTGTAAAAATTGATTCGGGTTTCTTTGACGGCGATACGGGATTTGACGATATACCGCTTCCTCCGCCTCCCGCTGAGGAGCTTGGGGGATTTTCGGCAGAGGCTTATGAGCCGCAGGCTGCTGTTGAAGAAGGTAACGGCGGATTACCGCCTGCTGCTGACAAGGAGACAATTAACAACAGCAAATCGGGAGCGAATAAGCCGAAAACCGAAGCGGCAGGGAAGTCCCCATTGCCCAAAAAATCCGAGGAAAAAAATCAGGCTGAGAATGCTCCCAATATTTCCGAAAAAGAACAGGCTGCGGATTTTTCCATAAAGGAAACGGATTTTGAGCTGCCCGAGGGAACGGCGGAGCTTCCGCAGTGGAATGATGTCGTTTCGGGGCTTAGCGGCTCGTCGGGAAGGCTTCTGAAAAATTCAAAAGCGTATCTCTATAACGGAATAATTTATTTGGAGGCTTCGACTTCCGCAAAGACAGTGTTCAAAAACAGCAAAAAGGCTTCATCGGTGAGAGAAAAAACGGCTGAGATTTTGGGAGGAAGCTTTGAGCTTCTGCTTTTAAGAGAGCATAATAAAAGCCTTTCCGAAAAAGAGGACAAAATAACTCCCTTTTTGGACAAGGCAAGGTCTATGGGAATAGAGGTTACCGTTAAAGAGCGATAGAATTAAGAACAATTAAAAATTTACTTTATACAAGAAAGGAAACTACTATGAGAGCAAGATTACCACAGGAGTATCAGAACAAGGGCGCTGCTAATATGAATCAGATGATAAAGCAGGCTCAGAAAATGCAGGACGACATTGCGCAGGTTCAGGCAAGACTGGAGGAAACCGATTTTACAGTGTCGGCAGGCGGCGGTATGATTGAGCTTACCATGACCGGCGGAAAGAAGCTGAAATCCGTTAAGCTTAATCCCGATTGTATCGACAAGGACAGTCCCGAGGATTTGGAGGATATTATCATTGCGGGCGTAAACGCCGTTCTTGAAAAGGTGGAGGAGGAAACCACCAAGGAAATGGATAAGGTCACGGGCGGTCTTAATATGCCCGGACTGTTTTAACAGACAATATGGCTGAATATAATTCGCTTCCGCTGCTGCTCGTATCGGAACAGTTAGCTAAGCTTCCGGGAATCGGAATGAAGAGTGCGGGAAGGCTTGCCTACCACATTCTCAATATGCCTATCGAACAGGTTGAGGAATTTTCCGAGACTATTCTCAAAGCCCGCAAGTCGGTTAATTTCTGTAGAATATGTCAGAATTTCACGGAATTGGAGATATGCTCCGTTTGCAGCAGCGAAGAGAGAAACAAAAAAATTATCTGCGTGGTTGAATCGCCTAAGGACGTTGCCGCTTTTGAGCGCACCGGAGGCTTTGACGGGGTATATCATGTGCTTCACGGACTGTTGTCCCCTGCCGACGGAATCACTCCTAATGATATTCGGATAAAAGAGCTTATGGGCAGGCTGGGCGGCGATGTTGAAGAGGTCATAATGGCGACCAACCCCACCATAGAGGGAGAGACCACTGCTGCTTATATCGGCAGACTGATAAAACCCCTCGGAATAAAGGTCACAAGATTGGCATACGGGCTTCCTGCGGGAAGCATGTTAGAATATGCCGACGAGGTGACGTTGCAGAGAGCATTAGAAAACCGCAATGAATTATAATTATAATAAAAGAAAGGACTGATAAAAATGGCTAAAATTTACAACGAGCCTTCCCACACCTTCGGGGAATACCTGCTTGTACCCGGTTACAGCTCGGACAAATGTATTCCCGCCAATGTATCTCTTAAGACTCCCGTCGTAAAATTCAAAAA
Source organism: uncultured Ruminiclostridium sp. (assembly GCA_964389845.1). GTDB lineage: Bacteria > Bacillota > Clostridia > Oscillospirales > Ruminococcaceae > Ruminiclostridium_E. Next base: position 1,143 of record CAYMFX010000087.1, on the reverse strand, counting down.
GGGAGAAACCCCCGCTATTTCCATGAACATTCCCCTTGTTTCGGCAATTATGCAGTCGGTATCCGACGACAAAATGGCAATCGCTTTGGCAAAGGAAGGAGGAATAAGCTTTATTTACGGCTCTCAGTCCGTTGAGGACGAAGCGGAAATGGTTAAGAGAGTAAAGGCTTATAAGGCGGGCTATGTTAAGAGCGACAGCAACCTCAGTCCCGAAATGACATTGCAGGACGTGCTTGACCTTAAGGAAAAAACAGGTCACTCCACAATGCCCGTAACCGAGGACGGCACCGCAGATACCAAAATGGTGGGCATTGTTACGGGAAGAGACTACCGTGTGTCCCGTATGTCCCCCGACGTCAAGGTAAAAGAATTTATGACCCCCTTTGAAAAGCTTATAACCGCTCCCGAGGGTACCACTCTTAAGGAGGCTAACGATATTATCTGGGATCACAAGCTTAATTCACTGCCCATAATAGATAAGGAAGGGAAGCTGTTGTACTTTGTATTCCGCAAGGACTACGAGAGCCACAAGAGCAATCAGAACGAATTGCTTGACAGCGCAAAGCGCTATGTTGTGGGGGCGGGCATCAATACCAGAGATTATGCGGAGCGTGTTCCCGCTTTGGTGGAGGCAGGAGCCGACGTGCTTTGTATAGACAGCTCCGAGGGGTACTCCGACTGGCAGAAATTTACTATTCAGTGGATAAGAGATAAGTACGGCGATAATGTTAAGGTGGGAGCAGGCAACGTTGTAAGCAAGGAAGGGTTCAGATTCCTTGCAGACTGCGGCGCTGACTTTATCAAGGTGGGTATCGGCGGCGGCTCTATTTGTATCACCAGAGAACAAAAGGGTATAGGCAGAGGACAGGCTACCGCTTTAATCGAGGTTTGCGAAGAAAGAGACAGGTATTTTGAAGAAACCGGCGTTTATATTCCCGTGTGCAGCGACGGCGGTATCGTTCACGATTATCATGTTACCTTGGCTTTGGCAATGGGCGCTGATTTCATAATGCTTGGACGGTATTTCAGCCGCTTCGACGAATCTCCCACAAATAAGATAATGCTCAACGGTACATATGTTAAGGAGTATTGGGGCGAGGGCTCCAACAGGGCGAGAAACTGGCAGCGCTACGATATGGGCGG
>CAYMFX010000086.1:5929-9810 GCA_964389845.1 uncultured Ruminiclostridium sp. | reverse complement strand
AATAATAAAAATCTTTGTTTAAATTTAATTATAATAAAAAAGACGGAATACGCATTTGTATCCCGTCTTTTTTGTATCAGCATATAATTCGTGCCTTACAAAGAATCCCTCAAAATATACCCAAGCCTCTTTAACGCCCCGTCCTCTCCGTTGATTACCATATCGCACATTTGTATTGTTTTATCCTTTTTACCGAGAACGGCGTAAAGGTTTGCCAATGACAGGCTCAGGGTCTGTTGCGCATAAGCGTCATCCGTCTGATTGTGTGAAATAGCATTATTGAGATAGCCCGAGGCTTGATTTGCGCAGTAAAGCTTCATTTTCTCGTCCCCTATGTCCTTGAAAAGCCAGTAGAGATTGAGCCAGAGCCTTCCTATAAGCAGATTGTCCTCCGAATTAGTGGCTTCGTTAATGTAGATTGCTCGGAGATAACGCAAGAAGAGCTGGTCAAAGGTCGAGTTAAAATTGCCGCCGCAGCTTTGCATAACCGGATCCATTTTTTCGCTGAGAAGCTTTTTGATAAACTCCTTTTTGAAGGGTATGGTGCGGAAAAAACTAAGATAATGGTTGCTGTAATGGCAGTAGGGACAATTCCATACGTCGTACCACAGCGGATCGCATTCCACATAGCGTATTCTGCCGTCCGACTCCATTTTCCTCTCGGTCATGGATTTTTTCTTAAGGTTAAGTACAATGACGGGTTTTCCGCATATCGGGCATGCCGCCGTTATTGATTCCGTAAAGCTGAGATTGTGCGGAGGCTCCTCTGCCAAGTGACTTGAACCGTATTCCGCAGGTATTTTGAAATCCTTGATGTTTTTGCTTTTGGAAAATTTTTCCGATTTGTAAAGGGCATTATCCAAATGGCGAATCCTGCCGCTCAGATTTTCCAGCAGCTTCAGCGCCATTTCGGGACATTGCGTAATAAAATCCAGCCTTTTGCTTTTGTCTATCGCCACGCATATTACATCGTCAAGGGCAACGCATGAAGCGCTTCTCGGAAGATCGTCAAACATTGACATTTCCCCGAAAAGATCCCCTACCGAAATACGGGCAATTTCCGTAGGCTGTTCTATGGCGGAGCTTACATATATTCCCACAGTTCCCCGAAGGATAATATACATCTCGTTCCCCGGCTGTCCCTCGTAGCAAATGTATTCATTTGCCGAGAAGCTTTTGGGAGTGCTGATCTGCGTTAGTTTTTTGACGGTCTCGTCTTGGATCATTTTTGGGGGTACCTCCTTGTTTTTTGAACTGCGGTTATGGGGTTATATATAATTCAAATACTACTGTATAACCGTTGCCGCAGTCGTAGGTGTAGCTTATTATATCTGTGTCCGGTATGTTAATGAATTTGCCTGAGTCAGGGTCATAGTCTGCATTGAATACGCTGTTGACATCTACTTTTGATTGGTCGAAGCCTGCTATGCTGTGAGTGTCAAAGGTGCCGTTTGTAAGAGTTATAGAGTAGTGACACGAAGACGCAGACAGCGAACTCAAATTGGTGCATTCTGAAACGTCAATATAAGCAATGTTAGTATATGAGCAGTCTAACTGACTCAGCACCGTATTATTGCTTACATCAAGCTTAGTGATCGGTGTGTTTCCGCAAATCAGATCCTCCAGCTCTGTATTATTGCTTATATCAAGCTCGCTGACTTCGGTGGAACCGCAGTATAGTGTTGTAAGCTTAGTATTGCTTGTCACATCAAGATTACTGATTTTAGTATTGGAACAAGATAATATTATCAATTCAGTATTACTGCTTACATTAAGCTCACTGATTTTAGTATCATTGCAATACAATTCTTTCAGTGCAAGATTGTTGCTTACATCAAGATTGCCGATTTGAGTAAACTCGCATTGCAGTATTTCCAATGCCGTATTACTGCTTAAATTGAGTTCAGCAAGATCGTTGTTATTATCGCAATAGAGATTTTTCAATTTAGTAAAATACTCAATACCTTTAAGACTTCCTATGTTACAGTTTGGTAAATAAATATCCTCTGCTGCATTGCACTCGGTCTCCGACAAATAACCGTTTTCGTCCGAATCGAAATTAATGCTGATCTCTTCTCTGAACGTTTCATCGGGGAAATTTTCCGCATTGATTGCTATACCCGTTTCGTCTTCCGTGTAATAGGTACTGCTTTCGTCCGGCTCCAAAATAAATGTTTCGTTATGTCCTCCTTTTCCGTCACAGTCGTAGGTATAAGTGATTTGTGCCGTACCCTCGACTATTTTGCTTAAAATTCCCGTTGTCTCGTCCCATTCAGCACCTTCTACATTTGAAACTCTGGCGGGATCGAAGCCCGCTATGGTTTTCGTGTCAAAGGTTCCATCTGTTACGGTTATTGGGTGCTTATTGTGATCAACATCGAATCTTGAAATTGAAGTGCAATTGGAAATGTCCAAATAAGCAACATTAGTATAATCACACCATAGGGAATTTAATACAATGTTGTTACTTATATCCAAATTTTTTATAGGGTTCCCATGACAAGATAAATCTTTTAATTGTGTATTCTTATTTACTTCAAGACTTGTGAGTTTGTTTAATTCACAGTTGATATTTAATAAATTTACATTTTGTCTTAAATCAAGATATGTAATATTGTTATCGGCACAATTTAAATGTGTCAACTGTGTATTTTTACTTAAATCAAGACTTGTAAGTTTATTAGTATAACATTTTAAGGAAGTTAAGAAAATATTATTGCTCAAATCTAAATTTGATATAGCGCAATTAGAACAATCTAAAGAGATTAACATCGTATTATTGCTTAAGTCAAGATTTTTCAATCCACTATATTCAAAGGTTATGTTGGTAAGTTGTGAATTAGCACTTAAATCTACTTCTTCAAGACCTACAATATACATACACTTTAATTCTTTTAAAAGAGGGAAATTTTCAATGCCTTTTAAAGAATATGTAAGATATGCGGTGCCAACGTTTATTTTTTCTACGGCACATCTCTCTTCTTTAGAAAGTAAATCATTTCCGTCTAAATCAAAGTTTGCCGAAACATACTCTCTAAACTTCTCATCAGGGAAATTCTCAGCGTTTATCTCGACGCCCTTATAATAAGTGCTGATCTCATCAGGCACCAAAGTAAATGCTACGTTATGTCCTCCTTTTCCGTCGCAGTCGTAGGCATAAGTGATTTTCGCTGTACCGTCGACTAATTCTATTTTGCTTAAAATTCCTGTTGTCTCGTCCCAGTCTGCGCCTGCAACGCCTAAAACTCTGCTTGGGTCAAAGCCGCTTATGGAGTTGGTGTCGAAAAATCCGTCTGTTACAGTTATGGGATATTTACAATTGTAGGCACTTATTAAAGTTTGAGCACAGTTTGATGTGTCTACATAAGCAATATTGGTGCTTGTGCAGTACAAACTTGTTAATGAAGTATTTTTGCTTACATCAAGCGCACTGATTTGGGTGTGACCACACTTCAATTTTTTCAATGCAGTAATATTGCTTACATCAAGACTTGTTATCCCACTATTGTAGGAACAATCCAAGACTTGCAAATTGACAAATTTTTCAATTCCGCCAAGAGACGTAATTCCTCCGTCAGCATCAGAACTTCCGCAGACATCAATTTTCGTCACTGCTTCCAATTCTGCCTTAGACAAATACCCATCGCCGTCCGTATCAAAATTCGTCAAAACATATTCTCTGAACACATCATCCGGGAAATTAGCCTCATTTACCTCAACCGACCCTATCATCGGTATCACTGTCTCCCTTAACGTCTTATCGCATACGGAGCAGTAATCCCTTTCCAAGCCCTTAGCGGTTTCGGTAGGCTCGGTTCTTTCCGTAGCCTTTGTGTGTCCCGTTGCCGGAATTACCTCGCCGGAAATTACTTCGCCGCAAA
>CAYMFX010000086.1:0-5829 GCA_964389845.1 uncultured Ruminiclostridium sp. | reverse complement strand
CCGTGCATACCTCCGATTTGCTTCCGTCTTCCTCACAGCTTGGATCGATTGTTACCGTTTCGGTTGTGTGAGCCAATTTGGGTATTATCTCGTCTCCGAGATTCTCACCGCATCTGTCGCATGTAACAGAGGCCATGCCCGTATGGCTGCAGGTAGCTTCAAGTATAATTTCGGTAACCGCATGGTGACCCAAAGCGGGGATTTCCTCTTCGGAAAGAACCTTGCCGCATTTATCGCATTTGTCGATAATACTGCCGTTTTCCGTACAGGTAGGCTCTGTTCTTACCGTAGCGTGAGTGTGTCCCGTTGCCGGAATTACCTCGCAGGAAATTACTTCGCCGCAAACCGTGCATACCTCCGATTTGCTTCCGTCTTCCTCACAGCTTGGATCGATTGTTACGGTTTCCGTTTTGTGACCTAAAGCGGGGATTTCCGTTTCGGATAAAATCGTGCCGCATCTGCCGCATTTTTCGGCAGCAATGCCCTTTTCGGTACAAGTAGGTTCTTTAATTGTTTCCGTAGCCGCAGCGTGCCCAAGAGCGGGGATTTCCTCGGTATTCAGGATCGTGCCGCAATGCTCGCATTCTTCGATAGCTCTGCCCTCTTCGGTGCAGGTGGGCTCTACTGTTCTTGTCACAATACTGTGACCCTCAGCGGGTAAAATGGTTTCGTCCAATATTTCCCCGCATTCGGAACAAATGGTTCTTATATACCCGTCCTCGATACAGGAAGCGTCTTTTCTGCTCTCAATGGCAGTATGCGTATGAGGTTCGCTTTCGGTTGTCAAAGTCTTCTCGGGTTCGGATGTAATTGCCGGCTCCGTTTCGCTTGATTCCGCAGTTGAAACGGATGGCGGTTTGGTAATGTCCTCGGCAGTTCCTTCCTCAGCGGGTATTGTCTCTGCTTCGGTCAACGGTGCTGTCGCTTCCGATTCTTCTTCGGTCGCTTCTGTCACTGTATCCGTTGTTCTTTCGGTTAAGGCGGGATCCGCCGATTCGGCAGGCGTCGTTGCCTCTTCCGTCGTTTGTTCGGTATACGGGGGGATTTCTCCTCCGTCATATGCCGAGGTATAGTCGTTCAAGTCGATCTCTCTGTTCAGTATCTCTCCCCAAAGCTCTTCTGTTTTGCGGAACATCTCGTGTCCGTGAACAGATGCATTGTAGATGTCAACCAGTTCATTGTTCTGAACCTCTTCAATTTCAAGCGGATCTACATTATCCTCTCCGCTTTCGATAAGCTCTTCAACGTATATTGTGATGATCTCGTCCATTTTTACTCGAGCCTTAAAGCCCTTGCCTATCATGACCTCTTCATCAACCTCGGTGCCGTCGGGCATTATCCTGTGGCAGGCAACAGTTCCACCGTAGGCGTAAATATCCGTGAATGCGTCTCCGACATCGTCAAAGCTTACCACTACTCTGAAAAACGTTCCCCTGACCGCAAGAACGGCGTTTGGCGTATTGACGATAAAATTCTCGTCTTCGCCTAAGGGCGCCGTTATCTCATTCGATAATGCGCCGTAGTCGAGGCGTATGGTGGTTCTGTGGCTTTGGGGGCTGCCTAAGTTTTCAAAGCACGCTTTACTGTTTTCTTCCAGCTTCATATACTTGTCGCTGTCTAAAATCATTCGAGTGTAGCTTTCGGTTTCGGTAGTCAAAGAATACCCTCCGCCTATTACCATGTTCTTGTACGCCTCATAGCTTTTGCCGTTGTTCTCGGTAATTACCCTTCCCGAAATTTCGGAAATGCTTATGCTTCTGTAAGCTGTTTTTGAATTAACAAATAGCAGGATAAAAAAAATAATCGCCGCTACCGCAAGAACCGCTGTACAGATTACCGCAACACGACCTTTTGTTGATTTCAGAAATTCCTTCAGGGTACTACCACCAACTTTCTTTGCTGAAATTTCTTTTCATTTTTTCTTAGCAATCTCCTCCTTTCATCAATCGACTCCGTTAAGGAATCCGTCCGAACGCAAACGCTCCAGTGAAGCCTTCTGCCTTTCATGTGCGGAAGTTTCCACCAGTACCGGGACGCCTGTAAAAAACTTACCGTACAGGCTGTAAAACTCTGCCCAGTCGATTTTCCCTTCCCCTACCGCCAAGTGCAGATCGCTTACCAAATCGTTGTCGTTGATGTGAATGTGCCTCACGTATATGCTTAAAGCCTCTGACCATTCCGCAAGGGGTACATTGGTCAGCGCTGCGTGAGCGTAGTCAAAGCATACGCCGAAATTTTCAAAACGGCTGAGCCGTTCCGCCAGCTCCCTTAATACATAGGGAGAGGTATCAAACATATTTTCAAGATATATTTTTATGTTTGGAAAATCGCACAAAATTTTGCTCCAATATTCGTCATTGCCACCAATCCAGCTTTGGAGATAGTTGGGCGAATTTAAAAACGGGTTGTAATTCGTGTGGAATATCACCGCTTTTGCCCCGATTTTCTCCGCCGCTTCTATACTTTGCCTTATTCTTAAATCCGATATTTCGCGGATTTTTTTATCAAGGCTGAACGGGGTAATATCGAAGAAAGCGCCGTGAACGGTGCAGTATTCGGGCAGAGGATAGGTTTTGTACTCCTCGGCTATTTTTTCCACCGTGTCTTGGGAATCGAGCACGTCAGGATGAAAAAAATCGTTATATTCAAATCCTGTGCCATATTCCGAGACTAAGCGAAGACTTTTTTCCATACTTGCTCTATCGGGTATTATCAGAATATTCAAGCTTCATTCTCCTTTTCATCTTTTTCCTTTATTCCTTTAAGGGAATATACAAAAACGCCCTTAGATTTGCCCTTCAGCGGAATTTCTCCGATTTCTTCGACAATAATTCTGTCCCTTACCGCTTCATATACCCTATCGCTTATATAAACAGTTCCTTTAGGAGCATTGGCTTCAAGTCTTGCCGAAGTGTTTACCGTATCCCCTATAGCAGTGTAGTCCATGCGGAAATCGCAGCCGATGTTGCCTACTACCGCAGGACCGCAGTTCACACCTATGCCGAAGCCCACGTGCTTGCCACAAAGCTTCATACATTCCTCATCTATCTTCTCGCTGCCGTTAACTATATCCCAAGCGGTAAGCACCGCACGGAAAATATAATCGTCAAGATCAAAAGGCGCATTGAAAATTGCCATTGTTGCGTCGCCCACAAATTTGTCGAGGGTGCCGCCGTGCCTGAAAATACAACTGGTGGTAAGCTCAAGGTAAGAATTGAGCACATCTACCACCTGTTCGGGCTCCAAACTTTCGGATAACGGCGTAAAGCCTCTTATATCTACAAAAAGCACCGCTATATCACGGTTCTCACCGCCTAATTTTAAAGCATAGCTGCCGCTTTTTGCGATCTCATTTACTACCTGAGGAGCAACATATTTTTTAAAAGCGCTTTCTATCTGTCTTTTAGCACGGTGCGCCGCATAATAATGTGCCGCAATGCAGTATATCATAATAAGCAGAAGCATGACCGGCAGTGTAAGAATCTCCGTTTTCAGCCCGATGCCGCCAAAAGCACCGTTAAATAAAGCGAATCCTGTTCCGAGCTTTATTGCTGCCACCATCGGGCACAGCACCGCTGTCTTGCTGACCGATTTTTTCGTACAAAACAAGCAAACGATTCCGGTAATAAGTGCGCAAATCAGTGCGTCCAGCCATTTGGGTACAGAGTACAGATATTTTCCCTCCAAAAGTGCCTGAATGGCATTAGCGTGAATTTCCACTCCATACATTTGCTGACCTCTGTCTACCGGAACATAGTATGAATCCATCATTCCCGCAGTGTATGCGCCCACAAGTACAATGCAGTCCGCAAAAGCCTCAGGCGGAATACTGCCGTCCAGCACATCGCATAAGGAAACGTTTTCAAAATCGCCTATACCTCCGCTGTATCTGAAAGAAAAAACGGAACTGTTCAAATCGTCAGGAAATTCCGCCGCAAATCCCGCATAGGCGGCATAGGCTTGATATGTAGCAGCGTTTAAGCTGAATTCCAGCACATCGCCCGGCTGAGGATTCGGAGGGTAATACAAAAAAGAACTTCGTATTATTCCGTCATCGCTGTCCATAAGAGCGTTGGCAAAGCCATGGGCAGTTGCCTTATAAAGATCATCGTAAGGCTTTATAACGGCTGATGCCGCCATATTGTCAATCTTTAATGTTCCGCTGCTGTCCGCTTTCACCTCACGTTCAAACACATAACTGAAAGCACAGACAACGTTGCCGTTTTTCTTGCATATCTCGGCAAATCTCTTATCCTCCGCACTGTTGCCGCCGCTGTCAAACAGCACGTCAAATGTAATAACCGCAGGTCTTACGTTCTCCGAAACGCAAAGCTTCTCTACAAGTTCGGCATAAACATCCCTTTTCCAGCTTCCGTAATCTCCCAAAGCATTTATAGATTTGTCGTCAATTTTGATTATTTTGATTCGTTCGGAGGTGCCGCTTGGGTGATGGTACAAAAAATCCTCCAGATTTTTATCGGCAACATCTGTACGGCTGTAAAAAATGCTGAAAAAAGCCGCCGCCGCAAATAGTAATGCGATAATGATTCTTTTCATCTTTCTTCCTTTTCTTTTAAAAGTATATTATCCATTAATCACCAAGAATATTATACCATATTTTCACACCGTTTTCAAATTTATTATTTTGAAGTTACCACATTTGTAAAAAATATCTAAAAAAAACCATTGTTTTATGTTAGCATTGTTGTTTTTGTACAAGCGGATACTTTTGGTATAGCTTCACTGATTGCAAAGTGATTGTTGCATAAAATATGTGCCTATCTGAAACGATTGAGATACATTGGCTGCATTGTTTAGTGATATTTACTTTCTTATGAACATAAAAATGACCGCAGTTTTTTCGCTGCAATCATTTGTTAGTATTAAGCAATTATGTTGTAATATAGGGTGATTTTAGTATCTTTAACTCTGTTATACTCCCGTCATATCGGCAGACATGCTGCTTTGCATTGCAACCGCCAAGCCGTACAGCTTAACGGGTACAACGGTAAACAAACTTGCTGACATAAAGCCTTTAATTATGTTCATTGCAAGAGCCTTCGGGTCGCCTCTGCCGTTTTGGGATTCTATTGCAAAGTCAAACAGTGCAACAATGATTCCCACTATGAAAAGCGCCCAGCCAAGCATGCTGAAAAGGTTTACGATTTGATTAACCCAAGGCAGGTCAAAAAGGTCGCTGCCCATGCTGTTCATATACGAAAAAAATTCGCCAAGAAGTTCTATGATCTTTTGATATATCAGATCTTCTATGCAGTCAAACAGTTTGGTCACAAGGTCTGCGCCTATATCTAAAAGAAATATTGTGTTCACCTCCAAAAAGGACGGCGCTCCTTTTTCCGAACGCCGCCTTTGATTCCTGAACCGCTCCAAAAAGAAAACAATTTGATCCCGGTCAAGGGTGGGATCAGCTATAAGTTCACGGGCGATCCCTTTGTCAATGTTGGCGCGCTCTGCCTCAAGTTCCGTAAGTCGGGACTTTGTACTCGGCGTAATTATTCCCGCCTCAATAGCGGCAAGCATATTGGCGATCGCTTTTTCGTTGTCCTTTTGCCGCGCCTCCAAAGCCTTTAAAGCCGAACAGTCGCGCTCCCGTTCCTGATACTCTACGACCCTGTCTGCAATTTCATTTATAAAGTCGTCGGAATGCACCAACTGAACGAGGGCATCCACGACAAGCTGTTCGATTTTGTCCTTTGCTGCCCGCTCCTTTTTGCAAGAGTGGTTATATTTGCGGTTGTTGCAGGTGTAGTAATAAGCGTTTTTTCAGCCAGTGCCGCTCATTCCACGGGTTAAACGTCAAAGTGACTT
>CAYMFX010000085.1:0-9904 GCA_964389845.1 uncultured Ruminiclostridium sp. | reverse complement strand
TCTGAGCCATAACTGACAAAATAACTATCGCCGAAATTAATATGGCAATGGGTCATACAATGAGAACACCGTATTTAACAATGTTCAAAGCGTTTTTTTGAACAAAGGCAGCGTCAAAAACGACCTGGTCTCCTAAGCTGCCGATATACTCCTTGAAAACATCGCCCAAGGAATTCAGCATATATGTGCCTAACATTCTAAGTCCAACAAACATTGCCACAACGGAAACGGCAATCATTACCTCGTTGCTCTGGAGAACCATGCCCTCCTTCTCACGCATATCACGCCGCTTTTTGGGAGTGGCTTTTTCGGTTTTTTCCTCGCCTGCCATTTCTCCTCACTCCTTCAAGGCGCCTGCTTGCGGACGTTTATCCGCTCCGAATAACAATAACTTATCCCGTTCCGATAAGTCCGATAATATTCTCAAGATTCTGAAATAAAATGCCCAGCAGCCTGTCAAGAAAATCCGACATTGGCTTAGCAACCGCCAAAAGCACTATCATACCCACGACTATTTTTAACTGAATATTGACCACGAAAATCTGAATGGTAGGAACCGCCTTCATCATAACTCCTATGACAAATTCGGTAATAAGCTCCGCCGCCAGTATTGGTGCGGCGAATTTAACCGCTAACTGTAAAACTATTCCGAAATAATCCACAATATAATATGTCAGGTTCAGCGTGTCCGCCGTAAAACTGTAACCGATAGGCAGTATATCATAAGAGGTTATAAACATCTCGATATATTTTAAATGACCGCCCACTATGAAGAAATACAAAATAAAAATGTAATAAAACAAATTAGCGAAAAGAGGCATTTGTACGCCCGTCATCGGGTCCATTGCCTTAGCCATGCCAAAGCCTATCTGCGTATCCATAACCTCGCCGGAATATATAATAACGGTGAGAACAAGGTTAGTGAAGAAACCCAATATAAGCCCTATCAAAAGCTCTTTTCCGAGATTTAACACAAGTGTGGGAATACCGCTTCCCGTATAAACAAGGTTATTGTCCATATATGCCATTGTCACTGCGGACAAAACCACGGTCAAGCCCACCTTAATTCTTGTGGGAACATTCTGCCTTGAAAAGATAGGATTAAATGTGAATATTCCCGAAATACGAGCCGTCACCATAAGAAAGGCGACAAAGTTATTCACAAGCCATTCCCAAGCCTCGCTCAAAGCTCTTACCTCACAATCCTATCGGGGGACTTTGCCCTATCCCTGCTAATTAAGGGGCGTATTAGCCATTAAGTTAAAAATATTATTGGTAAAATCTATCAGTGAATTTATCATCCATGGACCCAAAGCGAGCAAGGTAAGCGCCACCACGATTACCTTAGGGGCAAACGTAAGGGTTTGCTCATGAACCTGCGTCGCCGCCTGCAATATTGCAATTATAAGTCCCACTAACATTCCCACCACAAGCAGCGGTACGCCTAACTTGAAGGCGAGCCACACCGCCTCGGTGAATATCTGCATTGCCAATTCCTCAGTCATTTAAGGCTCCTCCCTTCACCGAATCCAAAGCCAATAACGCTGTTATTTTAACCAAAGCTTTGCTACAAATTAAACGAGCTTACAAGCGTTCCAACTAACATCTGCCAACCGTCAACCAGCACGAACAGCAATATCTTAAAGGGCAATGAAATCATCGCCGGCGGCAGCATCATCATACCCATTGACATAAGGGTAGAGGAAACCACCAAATCTATTATCAAAAACGGAATAAACAGCATAAAGCCCATTTGGAAGGCTCTTGCAAGCTCACTGATAACGAATGCGGGGATAACTACCTGAAATCCCAGCTGTTCGCTGTAATTTTCAAGGGTTATCTCGGTAACGTCCGCCTCTACCTGCTCCTCTGTGCCGTAGCTGTCCTCGGTATAAATGGTTATCTCCTGTAAGTCAAGGAAGAATTTCATATTATCGTTGGTGGTCTGCTTCAGCATGAAGGTCTTAAGGGGCTTACCTGCTCTGTCGAGAGCTTCCTCGGTGCTTATCTCTCCGTTTGAATAAGGCACATAAGCGGTCTCGTTTATCTCCGTAAATACAGGCCACATAATAAAAGCTGTCAAAAACAAAGCCAATCCCGTAAGCACCATATTAGGCGGCGTGGTATTGGTCTGCATTGCCGTTCTTAAAAAGCTCAACACGATTATGATTCGTGTAAAGCTTGTCAGCATTATCAGCAATGAGGGCGCAATTGACAGCAAGGTTATCAGAATAATGACCTCAATCGGCTCCGAAGCGTCAACCCCGATAAGCTCATAAAGCGCCGACCTGTCCTCAGGGTCAACGGTAACTTCTCCCGTGGCTTCCGGTGCGGTCGTTCCTTCCGTGGTGACAATGGGAGCGGTCTCATTATCTCCACCCTGTTCTCCCGCAGCGCTTACCGCAAAGCAGCCTCCAAGCACGACAGCCAAGGTTATTCCCAATGAGACAAAAAATTTGACAAAGAGCTTTTTATTCTGTTTTACTGCTTTTTTCAAAAGCTCCTTAATCATCAATGCACATCTCCTTGATTCGGGTTATTATCCGTTTCCTCCGATTTTTTCTCATCGTCTGCAACAGGCTTTTCTCCGGGGCTTCCCTTTCCGAATACCGAAGAAAAAACCGTTTTAAAATCAACGTCCTGACGGTTAGAAGTATATTCCTCCTCGGTTATGTCCAAGTCGCAGAGCTTTTCCACTCTGCTTGAGGTAGCTCCCACAAGCATCAGTCTGCCGCAAACACTGATTACCAACAGCATACCGTCCCTTCCTAAGCTTATTCTGTCAAGAACTCTAAGCTGATTTCCCGATTTGACGCTTATCCCCTTATTAAGCTTTTTCAGTGCGTAAAATAAAAGCAAAATAAGTCCGAGAACTCCGATAAAGGACAAAAGCCACTGTAACCAATCCAACGTTTATACTCCTAACTTTTCCGCCATTTTTCCAATGGCGCAATCTTACCAAACCTGAGAAAAATTAATTTTTTCACAGGCAAAAAATTTATTGACTGTTGGGCTGCGGGCTTTAGGATTTACCTCTGCCGTTTGCCTTTTTAGCGATGATTCATCCCTTTATTCAGGAAAATACCGGTAATCCTACTCAAAAATCGGAAAATTCCCGAAGCCTTTCGGCAAAAAGCCGAAATCCATCGGGAAGCTTACCTATCCGCAAAAAGGTATCACGGAAAACTGCCGAATCAAAGCCTGCTTCCCTGTACCAAACAATATCAGCCCAATACCTTGGAAACAGTCTGAATAACTCTGTCAGGCTTAAAGGGCTTGACGATAAAGTCAAGGGCGCCCAACTTGATTGCTTCTACAACCATTGCTTCCTGACCCATTGCGCTGCACATTACTACCTTAGCGCCGGGATCCTTTGCCTTGATTTCCTTAAGCGCTTCAATACCCGTCTTGTTGGGCATTGTGATGTCCATAATAACAAGGGCGGGGCTTTCGGCTGCATAAGTATCTACGGCAATCTGACCGTCGGCAGCCTCGATAATGTTCGTGTAGCCGTTCTTGGTAAGTGCGTCCTTGATAAGCATTCTCATAAACGCTGCGTCGTCCACCAAAAGAATTTTCTTGTCCATAATACAATATCTCCTTTAGTCTTTGTTTAAAGTGTCCATAAACTTTGATTTGATTATTTCGGTAATTCTGACTGCGAAGTTATCGTCAATAACCACCACGTCACCTTTTGCGATTAAATTGCCGTTTACCACAATGTCCACCGGAGCGCCTGCCTGACGTTCAAGCTCGATAATCGAACCCTGTGAGAAGTCTAAGATGTCTCTTACCTTTCTCCTTGCCGTTCCTATCTCAACCGAGATTTGAAGCGGTACATCCATTAACAGATTCAAATTATCCTTCTGCTCTCCGTTCAGCTGAACCGAAGGTTCGCTGAAGCTCTGGAACTGTGCGTTTTGTATGTTAATGGGTGTAGGTGCCGGTGTCGGTGCGCCTGCCGGGTATCCGTAGCCCGGTGCGGGATAGGGGTATGGATAAGGCTGAGGCGGATATGGATAAGGATAGCCCTCTGCTCCCGGCATTGGCTGTCCCTCTGCCGTAGGCGTCGGCGCAGGCATTGGAGCCGGCGCAGGTGCGGGAGCGGGAGCAGGTGTCGGTGCAGGCGCTGCTGCGGGAGCAGGAGCGGGTTCCGGCTCAGCAGGTGCGTCGTCTCCCTCGCCTAACATCTTATCCGCAATAGCCTTTGCAAAGCTTGCCTCCATTACCGAAGCAAATTCCGACTGAATAACTCCCTCAATGGTAAGGTCGAATGTAACCGAAACCACTGTTTCATCGGGTTCAAACTCCGTGACGTCAAAGCTGCTGTTGACCTCGTCCATTATTATTGGCTTAGGCGTTGAAATATCTACCGTAAAGCCGAGAAAATTGGACAAAGCAGTTGCGCTTGCGCCCATCATCTGATTCATAACCTCAGAAACTGCGCTTATATTCAATTCGTCAAACTCAAAGTCAGGTGAAACAACCAGCGGCTGTCCCATTAGCTGATTCAGTATCAACTGAACGTCGTCCTGCTTCCAGACCATCATATTTGCGCCTGTAAGACCTTTTACATATTGGATCTTAACGCATACCGCCGGCTCTAACTTATGGTACTCCATCTCCTTCGCCTTGCGAACCTCAACTCTTGGAGTTGTAATCCACACCTTAGCGCTGAGCAGCTCAGAGACTGCGGTGGCGGCGCTGCCCATACTGATATTGAGTATTTCGCCTATCGCATCCTTTTGAAGGTCGGAGAATTCAATATTTTCCATTTGCTCTAAACCTCAATTCTGTATACATTTTCGATTTTAACTGCCTTTTTATTGTTGTAAATTCCAAGCTTACCGTCGAACCAGTTCTTTTCTCCTATTCTCAAAACAACGTTTTCGCTGATTTTTGTATCCAACGGTATTATGTCGTTTACTTGCAAGTGCAGCACATCGGACATCTGAAGCTGTGTCTCGCTTAAAACCGCCGTAACTGTCAGGTATGACTGATTAAGAGCGGTCATTATCGTATCTCGGCGTTCATTTTCACGCCTTGCGTCTAACATTCTGCGGCCCGACTTCTGATTCTTCATTACGAAGTTCTGCATTATCTCGTCGAGATTTATCGCAGGCATACAAACCGATATGATAGACTTATTGCTGTCATTTATCGTGACCTCAAGCGCAACGATAATCATGGTATCGTCGTAACCCACGGACGAAATAACACGGGAATTTGTCTCAAGTCCTGTAAGCGTAGGCTTAACCGGCACATAAGTGCTCCACGGCTCCTCCATCATTCTTGCGAAATCCCCCATTACTTTTCTCATAATGCTGGTTTCAAGCTCGGTGAAGTCCCTGTCCATCTCATGACCTTCGCCCTTGCCGCCTAAAAGACGGTCTATCATAGTGTATGTAAGGGAATTGGAAATTTGAATTATGGAAGTAAATTCTTCTACATTCTCCGAATCCACGCCTAAGTCGAGAAGCCCCATCATAACATAGTCGGGAAGCGCATTATTGTACTCAAAATATCTCTGCTCCTCTATTGACATAACGGTTACCTGACAATAGAGACGAAGTAATCCCGTAAAGTATGAGGAAAGTGCTCTCGCATAGCTCTCGAAAATCGTTTCAATGCTGCGGATTTTTTCCTTTGTGAACTTTTTGGGCGATCGGAAGTCGTATTCCTTTACCTTATCGGTTTCTTCCTCGCTTGCGGTTTCTATTACTTCTCCCGAAAGAGCTTGACTTAGTAAGGCGTCTATTTGTTCCTGCGTTAAGGTATCCGCCAAATAATATCTCCCCTTTCGATTTTTTAGTTAATTTTTTGGCAGTGTGAACTACTCTTCAATTGGTGTGCCTCCCGAGCCCGAATCGGTAATTATATTGCCGTCCTCGTCAACATCGTGTATCGCCGAATCGGGTATTCCGTCAATAGGCTTGCTGACAGTGGGACCGCTTTCGTTGCCCACAGCCTCGCCGCCGGGAGTTATGGTAGTACCGTACTTATTGGTAAGGTCGCCTATTATCTGCTGTATCTGATCCTCGGTAGAGGTGCCGCCCTGAGGGGGACCGCCCAAGCCGATACCGTAGTCGTACTTCAGTATATCGTTGACTACATCGTTGCTTATGGTGTTGTTATTGTTGCGGACTATGGTTATCTCAACACGCCTGTTCTGCCGTCTGCCTTCCTCGGTGTCATTGTCGGCTATGGGTTTATTTTCGGCGTAGAATTCGCCCTTGAAAAGCTCGTGATTGACCACCGTCTGGTAATCCATAAACTGAATGACAGATGAAGCTCTTCCTCCGGAAAGGTCAAAGTCATTGATAGGACCTAATGCCTTAGCGGTATGACCCGCAACGGTAACTCCGCCTATATAGTCACGAACCGCTCTTATGCCGGGGAAAAACTGAGAAATAGCTCTTCTGCCGTCCATGGTAAGCTGTGCGCTGTTCGGCTCGAAAAGCACCGAGTCGGTAAACCGAATCGTGATAGAGCCGCTGGAGTTTTGTATAATCTCAATATCGTCCTGAAATTCGCTGCTTTCCACAACTCCCGAAAGCCATGAGCTTAAATGATTAAAGTTACTGGGAAGCTGCTCCTGAATGTTGGTAATATTGGGGTCGGGTTCGTCGTCATTGTTTCCCGGAGGCTCTAAGCTGTTTCCATCATTTTTATCAGGATTAGGAGTCAGCTCCGGGTGCTTAGCGTCTACAAAGGGGTTTATATATTGACCGGAGTTAGTGAAGTTCTGAAATATATACTGCCACTTGGTTTCGTCCGGTGTGGAAGCCGCATAAAGCATTACGAAGAAGCATAATAGCAGCGTTACCATGTCCGAGTATGTATTCATCCACGCATTAGGGTCTATCTTGCTGCGTTCCTTTTTAGCCATATGTCTTCCCCCTTCCTGTCAGTATAACATATTTTTTAAATAAATGCAAATGGCAATTGTTAGAATTTATCATTCAGCCTTGTCAGACTTCTTAATATCCTTATCGGCAAGCATAAATTCAAGCTTTTCTCTGATTAGAGCAGGGTTTGAACCGGCGGCAATCGCCATTGACCCTTGACAAATAATCTGCATGCACAAAATTTCGCCGTCGTTGGCATTTTTCAGCGCACTGTCCAACGGTCCGAAGATAACGTTAGCCAGAAGCGAACCGTAGAAGGTGGTGATAAGCGCGGTAGCCATTGATTCGCCCAATCCTCCCGGGTTCGAGTTCATAACCTTAAGCATGTTTACAAGTCCTACCAGCGTACCCAACATACCGAAGGCAGGCGCAAGGGCAACGCCCTTTTCAAAGAACGCTCTGTTGCCGGCATGACGCTCGTCGGTAAAGTTGATAGCGTCCTCTAACATCTCGCGGATTTTTTCCGTATCGTTAGCGTCAACCAGAAGCAAAAGGCTCTTTTTCATAAAGGGATCCTTTGCCTTATTTGCGCTGTCCTCAAGGGTAAGTATACCTTGGCTTCTGGCAATTCTCGCATATTCCACGATTTCGTCTATGTACTTCTGAGGATTATATTTAGGCGGGAACAAAGCTATTTTAAAAAGTGCGGGAAGGGATTTCAGCGTAGAGATTGGGAATGACGCAACCAATCCGCCCAAGGTACCGCCCACCGTAATAGCTATACTCGGTACATCTACGAACCAGCCTATCTGACCGCCGTTCATAATACCGAACACCGTAAGTCCAAACGCTAAAACCCATCCTATAATTATCGTAATATTCAAGGAAAAAGCCCTCCGTTTTCAGATTTTTGGCAATGGAACTTCGTTCCCTCCGCCAACGTAAATTTATTCAAAAGCCGCCTTCTTGTTTTTCACCGAAAGCCGCATTGCTCTCAAAATAATTATTCGGAATACCCCTCCGAATTACGTCTGCCTATTGTTCTTCTGCTGTTTCTGTTAAAGGTGATAACTCTGTCCATTATCTCCTCCATGCTCTCCTGGACAATGTAGCTGTGCCCGTTGGAAAGAATCACAATGGTGTCGGGGTTCTGTGAAACCGACTCGATAAGGTCTTCATTGAGTATAATTTCTTTTCCTCCGATTTTTGTCAAAAAAATCATAAGACTTCCCCTTTTCCCTTTACAATATCATTCAAATAAACTTTTTAACCGACGTCTCCGACGCCCGCCGATAACGGGCGCCGATTCGGTCGGAAAAAAGGAGTAAAAATGAAACTCAAGCGTTATCAAAAATATTATCTCTTAAGGTTTACAAGCTCTTCGAGCATGGTATCCGTTACGGTAATTACACGTGAGTTAGCCTGGAATCCTCTCTGAGTGATAATCATATCGGAAATTTCCTGAGAAAGGTCTGCGTTTGACATTTCGAGGGCATTTGAAACTACTGCACCAACGCCGTTATCGTTAGCCTTCTTAACCTGAGGATCGCCTGAGCTGGGTGAAGGCTGCCAGTAAGAAGTACCAACCTGTGTAAGACCCATGGTGTTCTCAAATACCGCAAGGTCGATACGTCCCATAGCGATAGTGCCGTGTACCGCATGAACGCCGTAGATAACGCCGTCATCGTCGATATACATGCTTTCCAAATCCTCGGTGGTCTGAGCCGCCGCAACCATACCGCCGTTAAGCTTAACCGTACCCATTGCTTCCGCAACTCTTGCAAAGAAGTTGTCGCGGCCGTCAGCAAAGCCAAGTCTGAATGTAGTAGTTGTATCTACATATTTTGCCGCCTGATCGTTGACAGTTCCGTCGGGGTTAATGTAAACGGGAGGCTCAGCATCGGGATCATCGGGATCATATTTCTGTTCAAAAACCTTTGTTGTTTTGTCTGTAACATCGGGACAAACGGTAATCTGCTTCCACTTGTTTCCTCCGGCAGCTACGTCAACGGCTTTCTGGAGATCATCAATCGTAACATCAGTGTTGGAGGGAACTCTTATTGTAAGAACATTATTGGTCCACTTAGCGGTAGGCTTTGCGGTAGTGCTGCCCTTAGCGTCGTAGCCGACAATATTTATCTCGTAGTTATTGCCGAAATCTCCCGCTTCATTGACGCTGAATGAAAGTCCGGGAAACAGCTGCTTCCAATAAGTATCATTGGCATCGGTTGAATCGGCTGCGGCAGAATCCTTTAAAAACCGGCTTGTCGCCTGCACGGAATTGATTTCATCAGCAGTTGTGGGCACATTCATAAAGTCAAAATTCAAAGGAAGCATATTGTTGGGAAGCGAAATGCCGCCCGCTTCAATAGCCTCGTTAATAGCGTCCTCAAACTCCTGTTCATTCTGATAGTTACGTGTAAGGTCAAGGTCGATTGTAAGTGACCTTGCATTCATAGAAGCAAAAGGAACCTCGTCATCAGCCGTTGCTCTGATAGTTACGGAAATATTGCCCTCGTCGCCGAAGTTGGAAGTAGAAATAGTGTAGCTGTATTCATTTGTGCCGTCGCTGTAAACCTTATCTGCGCTTGCTCTCTGGTTATCTACGGGAGGAACGTAAAGATTAATGGGGTTGCTGCCCGCTTCGGAGTTTGTGGGGTCGCCGCTGATACCGAGAACGATATTGCCGCTGGGGTCGCAGAGGTTGCCTACGTTGTCAACATGGAACTGTCCGTTTCTTGTGTAGAAGATGTTTCCCGCTCCGTCCATAACCTGGAAGAAGCCTTCACCCTGTATAGCGCAGTCTGTAACGGTATCGGAGAAGGTAAGACCCGACTGTGTCATAACCTGCTGAATAGCGCCCATTTTTGCACCGTAACCTACCTGGTTAGCGTTCTTGCCGCCCTTTGCGTATGTACCGCTGGAGGACTGGGACTTATCCTGATAGAAAATGTCCTTGAAGGTTACTGTGCTCGCCTTAAATCCCGTTGTGTTTACGTTGGAAATGTTGTTGCCGATAACGTCCATTCTCTGGTTGTGAACCTTAAGACCTGCCA
>CAYMFX010000084.1:0-9946 GCA_964389845.1 uncultured Ruminiclostridium sp. | reverse complement strand
AACGCCCCGCCCGTCGGCTTTGTCCTATTTTAATTGAGAATTAGTATGAGCGATAATATATTGATAAATCGTAATTTGGGGGCAAGCTGATGGATAGAAATTATGAAATAATAGAATTACCCAAGGAAAGCTGGAAAGGCGTAGCCATACCAATTGTGACTAAAAGCGATAGTTTCTATGATTTGATAATTGAGCCAATGGATTGTAGCGGATGCAAGATTTCATTGATTAGAAAGAGGGCGGAAAAGGAAATTGTTCATACTCCTGAGGAATACGATTTTCCTGATTCTTTGTATCAGGAGCATTGGGAGAAAGCGGAAGCGCATGGCGTAGTAAGCGATAGCGGGGATTTGCTGGCTTGTATAGAGGTATGCCCCGAAGAATGGTCGAACAGGCTTATTGTAACAGAATTATGGGTATCAGATGAACTCCGCAATAAAGGTATTGGGAAAAGGCTGATGGATAAAGCAAAAGAGATTGCCATAAACCAAAAAAGGCGCGCCATAATTCTGGAAACTCAATCATGTAATACGAACGCAATAGGCTTTTATCTTCACGAAGGATTTGAACTGATTGGGTTTGACACATGCTCTTATACAAACAATGATATTAAAAGGCGGGAAGTAAGAATCAATTTGGGATATTTCTTTAATTGAGAAGAAAGGACATAATTAATTATGAAAATCAGATTTTACAATGCAAAAATAATGAAGCTTGATACGACGGATAAGGACGGCTCTGTTATTGAAGGAGAACTGCATACAAACGACAGCATAATAGAGTATGTGGGAAGCGGAAAAAAATCGGAGGAAAAATTTGACCGTGAAATTGACTGTAAGGGAAATCTTTTGATTCCCGGCTTTAAAAACGCTCATACTCATTCGGGAATGACCTTTCTGCGTTCCTATGCGGACGATTTGCCACTGCAGGAATGGCTTTTTAACAGAGTTTTTCCCCGTGAGGATAAGCTTACCCCCGACGATGTATATGCGCTATCCAAGCTTGCCATAATGGAATATTTAAGCAGCGGCATTACCGCCAATTTCGATATGTACTTTTTTGCCGAATCTATTGCCGCCGCCGCTAAGGACACGGGCTTCAGAACGGTGCTCTGCGGTTCGGTAAACGGAGGCCCCGAAAAAATTCAGCGTGTAAAAGACGAATTTGACGTATATAATAAATACAACGAGCTTGTTTCCTATCAGATAGGATTCCATGCGGAATATACCACTTCGCTTGACTTGATGAAGGAGATTGCGGCATTTTCAAAAGAAGTTAAGGCGCCTGTGTTTACTCATAACTCCGAGACCGAGAAGGAAGTAAACGAGTGTAAGGAGCGCCACGGAATGACTCCTACACAGCTGTTTGAGAAATTAGGCATGTTAGAGTACGGCGGCGGAGGATTCCACTGCGTTTATATGGACGATACCGACCTTGCAATTTTTAAGAAGCACGGAATGTGGGCTGTTACAAACCCCGGTTCAAATACAAAGCTTGCAAGCGGTATAGCGCCTGTCTGCGAAATGCAGAAAAGAGGCATCAACCTTGCCATAGGCACCGACGGTCCCGCAAGCAACAACTGCCTTGATATGTTCAGGGAAATGTTTTTGGTAACGGGTTTACAGAAGCTGAGAGAAAAGGACGCTGCCGCCTGTGACGCTTTGAGCGTGCTGAAAATGGCGACCTGCGGCGGGGCGCTTGCTATGGGACTTAAGGATTGCGACTGTATAGCAGAGGGAAAGAAGGCGGATTTGGTTCTTATAGACCTTTATCAGCCTAATATGCAGCCTGTTAATAACATAGCCAAAAACCTTGTCTACAGCGGAAGCAAGAGCAATGTTAAAATTACAATGGTAAACGGTAAGATTCTTTATGAAAACGGGGAATACTTTATCGGAGAAAGCCCCGAAAGCATTTATGACAGGGCTAACAAGATAACCGAAAGATTGAGATAATAAATGAAGGTTAAAATTGAGCTTCCCGAATATGTTAAATTTGTTCTTGAACGGCTGGAAAATGCGGGATTTGAAGCCTATGCGGTAGGGGGCTGCGTTCGTAATCCGCTAATGGGGATCGAGGCTTCGGATTATGATGTGACAACCTCGGCATTGCCCGAAGAAATAAAGACCGTGTTTTCCGATATGCGAATTATTGAGACGGGAATCAAGCACGGAACGGTTACGGTTATGTCTCGAAATGACACTGTTGAGATTACCACGTACCGCACCGACGGGGAGTATATCGATAGGCGGCACCCGGAAAGCGTTGAATTTACCCATAGCATTGAGGAGGACTTGTCACGGCGGGATTTTACAGTCAACGCTGTTGCTTATTCGGATAAGCGGGGGATCGTGGATTTATTCGGAGGGGTTGGGGATATTGAAAATAAGATTCTGAGGTGTGTTGGCAAAGCGGAAAACAGGTTTGAGGAGGACGCTCTGCGAATTATGCGGGGACTGAGATTTATGTCGGTTTACGGGCTGACTCCCGATGAAGATACCGCTGCGGCGCTGCACTCAAAAAAAGAACTGCTGAGGGATATTTCCTCCGAAAGAATAAATTCCGAGCTTTGTAAGATGATTTGCGGCAATGGGGAGTATTTAGCTGAGGTTATGCGGCAATATTATGATGTGACGGCGGTGATAATCCCCGAAATCAAGGACTGCTGCGGCTTTCAGCAGAGAACCCATTACCATGACCGTGACGTATGGGAGCATACTATCGGTACTGTATGCGCCGTGCCGCCGGTTTTGCGGCTGAGACTTACTATGCTGTTTCACGATTTGGGGAAACCGTCTTGCTATAAATTCTATGAGGGAGAGGGACATTTCAAGGGACACGGGATAATCAGCGCTTCTATTTGTCAGCGGGTAATGTCGGAGCTTAAATTTGACTCGGAAATATCAAAAAAGGTTTTGTTCTTGGTGGAAAGACACGATATGGAGATGAAGAACGAGCCTTCGGTTATAAAAAAACAGCTGAGGCGGTTCGGTGAGGAAGGGTACTTCGACTTGTTAGAGGTTCATATTGCGGACGATTCGGCTAAGGCGGCAGAGGCTCGGGGAAGAATTGAAACATATAGGCAGGCAGGCGAAGCTGCCAAAAAAATAATTCGGGAAAATCAGTGTTTCTCTTTAAAAAATTTGGCTCTAAACGGCAATGATATTATGGAGCTGGGTTATTCGGGGAAAGAAGTGGGAAATGCTCTGGAATTTCTGCTTAATTCGGTCATAGAGGGAAAGTGCGATAATGATTCCGAAAAATTAAAGGAATTTTTACGGATAAATTTTGAAAGGTCGTGATTTTTTGTCATCGGTTGATATAGGAATAGACTTGGGTACGGCGAACACCATCATTACCATAGGGGGCAGGGGAATCGTTGTAGACGAACCCAGCGTGGTTGCTTACGATAAGAAAAAGCATCAGGTTTTGGCGGTGGGAGCCGAGGCTTATAAAATGATAGGGAGAACGCCCGAATATATCGTGGCGGTGAAGCCCCTTAAGGACGGCGTTATTTCGGATAACGACACTACCGAGGCTATGGTGCAGGCGTTTATTCATCGGGTAAGCTCCAGCATGATGCTTAAGCCGAGAATAATTCTTTGCGTTCCCTCCCTCATTACCGATGTGGAAAACCGTGCGGTTATCGACGCAGCGCTTTCGGCTGGAGCAAGAAAGGTGTTCATTATAAAAGAGCCTATAGCGGCGCTTTTGGGCGCAGGCGTTGACATTTCCAAGGCTTCCGGGGCAATGGTGGTGGATATAGGCGGCGGCACTACCGATATTGCCGTTACCTCCTTTAACGGCATCGTTAAGGATACATCAATAAAAATTGCGGGGAATAAAATCGATGAAGCGTTAATAAAATATATCTCCGCTAAGTATAAGGTGATTATAGGCGAAAAGACCGCCGAGCAGGCAAAGATAAATATTGCCAACGTATATCACCCGGATAAAGAAAAAACAATGATTGTAAAGGGACGGGGACTTCTCAGAGGATTGCCCGAAAGCATTGAAATAAACGAGTGCGACGCTTATGAGGCAGTTATCGACCTTGTAAATGAGATGATTGGGGGAATAAAGACAGTTCTTGAACGCACTCCTCCCGAGCTGGTAGGAGATATTTTAGCAAGCGGAATTGTGCTGACGGGGGGCGGCGCTATGCTTAAGGGGCTTGATAAGCTTATATCGGAGGTTATCGGCGCGCCTTGTTATGTTGCCGACGACCCGCTTAAATGTGTGGCAAAGGGAGTTGAAGCGGCATTCGGACTTTCTGAGGAATTGTTGGACGGCTTTGAGAAAATCTCGCTTTACAGGTACAGATAAAAAATAAAGGGGGGATTGAATGAGTAAGATCAAGAGCCTTGCCGAAACGGTGATTTACAGAATTAAGCGCATTGCAAAACGCTTTGATTCCGATAACCTGACGGTTTATGCGGCACAGTCGGCGTTCTTTGTTTTTATTTCGATTTTCCCTTTTTTAATGCTGTTTCTTAATCTGCTAAAGTATATTCCCGTTTTCAGCGATGAAAGCTTTGACAATTGGGCATTGGATTTTTTGTCTCCGCAGATAAGCGAGCTTTTGAAGGAGATTATTGCCGAGGCCTCAGAGCATGGCTCGGGAGCATTGATTTCAATTACTACCATTGCGGCGCTTTGGGCTTGTTCAAAAGGGGTTTTAGGCATAATTTACGGCTTGAACTCCATTTACAGAACCACTGAAAAGCGAGGCTTTGTGCGGCTCAGGGCGGTAGCCGTTTTTTATACGGTGGGACTTATTGCGGCGCTTATTGCGGTTCTCATTCTGATGGTTTTCGGGAATAGGATATTGGATTTTTTGATGATGAATATTCCGATTATGTCGTCTCTTGCCAATGCGGTGAGGGTTATCAGGTGGCTGGTGGCTTTTGGAGTATTGATTTTGTTTTTCCTATTCATTTATACAATCATACCGGAAAGAAAAACCAAGTTCAGAAACGAGCTTCCGGGAGCGGTGCTGAGCGCAGTGGGCTGGATAGGGTTTTCGGCGCTGTATTCCTTCTACATTGATAACTTCGGTAATCAGTCCAAGGTGTACGGCAGCCTTACGGCAATCATTCTTTTTTTGCTTTGGATGTACTTTTGTATGATTATACTGTTTGTGGGGGCAGAGCTTAACGATGCGCTGAGGGTTTATGATATTTCCCGTATTATCAAGCGCAGAAAGAGTATGAGGAAGATTGAACGGATACAGGGGAAGATTAGAAACAAGGATTGATTAATACTAAATCTCAATAAAAATCAGACAAATCCAACGACCGGGGCGTCCCTGCTCTGTGTCAGCCCGACTTGAAATATCCGCATATTCCTGCGTCGGGACTTCCTTGATCAGGAACGCCCCGCCCGCCGGCTTTGTCCTATTTTAATTGAGAATTAGTATAAAATTACACCCTTCAAAACCTGTGATTGGTTTTGAAGGGTGTAATTTTTATTGTTTGATTATCATTAAAGCTTCATACTTGCCACAGCGTTCAGTGAGCTGTCGGCAACGTTACCGGATAAATATTCAAAATATGCCTGACTTCCTATCATTGCCGCATTGTCTCCGCAAAGGGAATTGGGCGGTACAAAAAGCTTCATTCCGTTCATTTCCGCCTTTTGAGCCAACGTTTCACGCAGTCCGCTGTTTGCGGCAACTCCGCCTGCCAAAGCTATGGCGGTGTAGTTATTATCCCTTGCGGCCTGTATAAATTTTGATGTGAGAATCATACTCACCGTATGCTGAAAGCTTGCGGCAAGGTCGTTTACATTAATTTCCTCTCCCTTTTGTTCGGCATTGTGAACTAAATTAATCACCGCCGTTTTAAGCCCCGAAAAGCTGAAATCATAAGGATTTTCCGTTTTGGGTATGGGCAGCTTGTAGGCTTCGGGATTGCCCGTCTTTGCCGCATTGTCAATGTGAATGCCTCCGGGGTATGGGAAGCCCATGGATCGTGCAGCTTTGTCAAAGGCTTCGCCCGCCGCATCGTCAATGGTTCTTCCGATTGTTTCAAACTCGGTATAGTCGTTGACCTTAATTATATGAGAATGACCGCCGCTTGCCACTAAACAGAGATAGGGAGGAACCAAGCCGCTGTGGGCTATGTAGTTGGCTGCAATGTGTCCTTTAATGTGATGCACCGGAATGAGCGGCTTTCCCAACGCCAATGCAAGACTTTTTGCAAAGCTGACGCCTACAAGCAGTGCGCCGATAAGCCCCGGCGCATAGGTTACACCGATAGCATCACAATCGGATAAGGTCATATTTGCCGCCTTGAGAGCCTCGCCGCATACGGCGGTAATATTTTCACAGTGACGTCGAGAGGCAATTTCAGGGACTACGCCGCCGTAAAGCTTGTGTTCGTCTATTTGGGTAGCCACTATGCTTGAAATAACCCTTCTGCCGTTTTCAACAACGGCGCAGGCTGTTTCATCGCAGGAGGATTCTATTGCTAATATTTTCATTGTTTTTATTCTTGACCGTAATAAGCGTCGGGACCGTGCTTACGGAAATAATGCTTATCCTGGATTCGCTGAGGAGCCGGTCCGGCGTAAGGCTTAACCAATCGGGTAAGGAGAGCCATTTTAGCTACCTTCTCCAACACTACCGCATGATAAACCGCTTCAGCCGCATCTTTTCCCCATGTGAAGGGACCGTGGCTGGCGCAGATTATACCCGGCATAGATGACGGAGCAATGCAACGCTCGATAAATGTTTCTACGATAACCTTTCCCGTGTTCTTTTCATAATCCTCCTCCAGCTCGGATTCGGACAAATGACGAGCGCAGGGAATTGAACCGTAAAAGTAATCGGCGTGAGTAGTGCCGAAACAGGGAATATCCTCTTCCGCCTGAGCCCATGCCACTGCGTACGGGCTGTGAGTATGAACGATTCCGCCTAAATCGGGGAAAGCCTTGTACAGCTCTAAATGCGTCTTAGTGTCGCTGGAGGGCTTCCACTTTCCTTCTACTCTCTCTCCCGTATTAAGGTCGATAACCACCATATCCTCGGCGGTCATTCCCTCATACTCCACGCCGGAGGGCTTAATTACCATAAGTCCCTCTTTACGGTCGACTCCGGACACATTTCCCCATGTGAAGGAAACAAGTCCGTGCTTTGGAAGCCGCAGATTAGCCTCCAATACATCTTGCTTAAGTTTTTCCAACATAAATTTTCCCCCTTTGATTTCGGTTTTTAAGAGGAAAGGGCTCTGCTTCGCCCTTCCTCCGCGGTATCCTGTAATGTGTATATTGTTCTATAAATGTTCTATAAATAAGGAGCTTTGACGCAGAAATCGGAAAAATTTGCCGAAAAGCCGTGCGCCGAAGCTATTGGTACAGTTTCTCAATATTGTTCGGCGCTTTTTTAAAAATTATAGCATAGATTTTTTCATTTTTCAATAGCTTGCAGAATAAAAAATGGAGCCTCATAGCAAAAAGGCTCCTTAATAATTTACAATTTCAATATTATATATGAAAATATACTTATTGTATATTTCTCAGCGTATATAATTAAAAGGCGTTTTCGCAATTCTCTCAGGCTCCTCAACCTTGCTCTCCGCTTTCATCTTCAGCAAATACGCCATATTCTGAGACAATGCGTCCATCATCTGCATAGCCTCAATATCCTGAACGCATTCGCCCTCCGCCCTGCCGTGAACGTCGTTCCAGTAAATGGAGGGCACCTGTATCATCTCGGTAATGCCGAAATAGTTGTTGATGCTATGATAAGTTGGCAATCCGCCGCCCCTTCTGAGAACCGCAACGGAAGCGCCGAGCTTAAAGCGGAACCTGCTGCCGAATGAATAAAACACCCTGTCGAGGAAGCATTTGAGAGTGCCGTTAATACCGGCGTAATAAACCGGCGAACCGATAATAAAGCCGTCTGCCGCCGCCATTTTCTCTCCAATCTCATTAAGCCCGTCCTTGTCGCCAAAGGCGCATTTTCCCAATTTGCTGCAAGCGGCGCAGGCTTTGCAGCCGGTGAAGCCCTTATCGCCCACCTGAATAATTTCCGTCTCGATCCCCCTCTGCTCCAAGCCGTCGCAGATACGCTTTAAAGCGAGATATGTATTGCCGTTTTTTCTCGGACTGCCGTTAATTGCTATAACCTTCATGTTTCTCCGCCTTTCTTAAGTTATTGTTTGGGCAGCGTGAGACAAAGGCTCCTTCATGCTGCCTTAACTAAAGATATATTACCATAAATGGAAATTTATTTCAATACCTTGTTTTTTTCACAGTAAAGTGCTATAATAAAAATCATAGCAAATACATATTCGCAGCAGGCACTTAAATTTAGAAAGGAATTACTATGGATCAGAATCAGAACCAAAACGAGAATTTAAATCAAAATCAACAGCAGCAATATCAACCCACTTCCGATATAAATTCTTTTGCTCAGGAGTTTCAGGCTCCCGTCTATGCCAACGAATTTAGACCCATTAAGAAGAAAATCAACCCCGTTGCAATCGTATTGCCCGTATCAATATTGATTGCAGCGGCGGCAGTAGTGCTGTTCATCATACTTTTCTCCAACAGACCGGATTACAGGAAGGCGGAAGAAAGCTATTTCAGCAATTTCTACAATGCCCTTGTCTCCTCCTCGGAAGAAGCAAAGAAGGAGCTGGCGAATCCGGAAAAGCTCACGGTTGAGTTTGATACCACCCTTGACAGAGTGACGGGCGTTGATCTTTCCAAGATACTGCTTGAAATGAACACCGCCTCCAAGGAGGGCAGCACCTATGCCGATATTTCCTTCTCAATGGACGATTTAAATCTGAACGTTGAAAGCTGGATTAACACAGCCGACAGCACTATACATCTTTTTCTCCCCGAAATCTCCGACATCTATGCTAAAATAGACTTTAACAAGGCGCTTGAATCCGACGGCGAATATTCCTTTGATGAAGAAAAAATACTGAAAGCATATTCGGATATTCTCTCAAAAACCGCCGAGACCTACTTTGAGCTTGTGGGAGAAGCAAAGCCCCAGCAAAATCAAGAGTTCTACCTTGAAGGGAAGAGCTTTAAAGCCGATAAGGTGGAAATACACCTTGATTCAAAGCAAATTGCACAGTTAGTGGAAGCGCTGATAAAAAACATCGGCGAAAATGAGGATTTCATAGATTTTATATCCGAAGCATCAGGCGAAGACGCCGATTTTATTAAGGACAGCTTAACCGATATAAATTCGGAGATTGAGGACATTGAGAACAGCGGCATTCAATTCGCCATGACCGTTTACATGAAAAAGAACGTCATTGTGGGACGTGAAATAAAGCTGTACGACAACAAAAATGACGCTGCAATCTCAATCTACAACGTTCCTACCGACAACGGAAATCTTGTTTCCTTTAGCATTTCCTCCGAATCCGATGAGGAAATGCAGGCAAGCTTCTTGCTTGAAGACAGCAAAAACGGCGATGCTCACAGCGGCGAAGCAAAACTTGTTTTTAACGATAATGAAATTAATGCAAGCTATGAGGATTTAGCCGTTACAGATACTCTTTTCCGGGGCAAAATCAATCTTTCACTGAAAAACGAGCCTGCCTTTGCAGCCGAAATCAATCTTAAAACCGAAGGGGAAAACAAAATCGCAGAATTAAAGATTCCCAATATCTGCAATGTTACAATCACCTCCGGCCCTTCCGATATAAGCTACAAGGAGCTTCCCAATGTATCTGAGGACAAGATTGCGGACATCACCTCCGACAATTCCGACGGCACCGCCTTAATGCAGCTTATACAAGATATTTCCGAATACTTCGCCGAATTTGCTGTTCCCGACGGAGATAATGCTTCCGTTGGAAGCGGCGGGAACGGATTATTTGAGTTTTAACTTACCTCATATCAATATTTTTACTGATTCAGCTTGTCAAGGGTTTCCCAAAAGGAATACCCCTTGACAAGCTGATTTATTGCTCCCCCA
>CAYMFX010000083.1:0-10275 GCA_964389845.1 uncultured Ruminiclostridium sp. | reverse complement strand
CGTCCGCAGTTAGTAGAAATTGTGCAAATTGCGACTTTTCAGATACGCCCCTAATACTATTTCTAATTTAAAAACGTTCTTTGAATGTTTTTAAAACGGAAATAGAATAAGAACCTGTCGGAATCCGATTAGAATTAATTCCGACAGGTTATATTCGACTATTATTTTAAGAAATTGTTTTCAGCAAGCTTTATCCCAAGCTAACTCCCCACATAAAAGTGTCCTTATAATAATTGGTGGTAATATCCACAATCTCCACAGGGCGGGTTTCGTTAAGCGCCGCCGCCATTGTGCCGTCTCCTAAGTATATGCCGCCGAAGTGAGGGAGGTTGTCGTCCTCATACTCAAAGAAAACAACGTCGCCGGCTTTAAGCTCGTCATAGCTCAGCTTGTCTCCCGATTTTGCTATGTCCTGAATAAGACGGGGACAGGAAATGCCGTTTTTGTTAAAGGCATAGTAAATAAGTCCCGAATTGTCAAAGCCGCTTTCAGGGGAAGCGCCGCCTAATTTAAATTCCTTGCCTATCTGTGCCTTTGCAGTATCTACTGCTCCGCTTGCTTTATCGGCTTTGGGTTTGGTCTGAGTTGAGCCGGCTGCTCTGGGAGCATTGGTCTCGGCGGTGCTTTCGGTCGGCTTATCTGTTTCGGCAGGGGTTGTTTCGGTATTGTTTGCCGCTGTGCTTTCCTCCGGCTTTGTACCTTCCTCGGCTTTTGTACCTTCCTCGGCTTTTGTACCTTCCTCAGCTTTTGTGCTTTCATCGGGCTTCTTGCTTTCATCGGGAGTGGTTTTTTCCGAATTGGAAGCCCCCTCGGTGACAGTTACGGGAGCAGCGGTTTGTGAGCCGCTGCTCGTACCTTCGCCGCCCTCTGTCTTATCATTGCAGGCGGTCAATGTGTACGCCATAGCCATTACTGTTACAATTGCCATAATTTTCTTGCTGATGTTTTTCATAATATACACCTCGCTGTTAATTTTTTGTTTATGTTTATCATGGGGGTTTGTTCTTTGGTTATATTATATTTCGGGAAAAGCTCTAAGTCAATTACAAAACGGTTACAATGCGGTTACAAAGCGGTTACAATTTGATTACAAATTGGTTACAAAAATCAAAATCTATCGCCAACGGCGATACAACAATTGTCCATTTTCCATTTTACATTATACATTATACATTAATCAACATCTTGCAATTTCCTTTAATTTATGCTATACTAAAAGCAGCAAATCAAATAACTACCCGAAAGGAGCTTACGTTCATGGACATCAAACAGCTTTATAAACTTTGGTCAGACAATGCTGCAGCAGACCCCGACCTTAAAGCCGAGCTTGAAAAAATTGCGGGGAACGACGAGGAAATCTCAGACCGCTTTTACAGAGAGCTTGAATTCGGCACAGGCGGACTTAGAGGCGTTATAGGCGCAGGTACCAACCGAATGAACATATACACTGTAAATAAGGCTACCCAGGGGCTTGCGGACTATATAAAGAATCACGGCGGAAAAAGCGTTGCCATAAGCTACGACAGCCGCATAAAATCGGATTATTTCGCAAAATCGGCAGCCGAGGTTTTTGCGGGCAACGGCATTAAGGTAAACATTTACTCCGAGCTTATGCCTACCCCCATGCTCTCATGGGCGGTAAGAGCTTTAAAGTGCGACGCAGGCGTAATGGTAACCGCCAGTCACAATCCCGCTAAATACAACGGCTACAAGGTATACGGAAGCGACGGCTGTCAGGTCACAATCGAAGCTGCCGACGAGATTTTAGGCTATATCAACAAGACCGACGTATTCACGGGAGTTAAAACCGCCGACTTTGACGAATCCGTAAAGAACGGACTTATCAGCTACATAGGCGACGATATTATCGACGCATATATGACTGAGGTGAGAAAACAGTCGCTGCACCCCGAAATTTGCGGAAATGCGGGACTTAAGGTCGTATACACTCCTCTTAACGGCACCGGCAACAAGCCTGTCCGCCGCATACTGAAGGAGATAGGAATTAAAGACGTAGTTATCGTTCCCGAACAGGAAAACCCCGACGGCACCTTCTCCACCTGCCCTTACCCCAATCCCGAAATAAGAGAAGCCTTGGAGCTTGGACTTAGGCTTTGCGAGAAGGAGAAGCCCGATTTACTGCTTGCTACCGATCCCGACTGCGACCGTGTGGGCATTGCGGTTCCCGACGGAGATTCCTACGCTTTGTTCAGCGGCAACGAGGTAGGCTCAATGCTTCTCGAATACGTTGCAAGAGAAAGAAAGGCACTCGGAAGAATGCCTAAGAATCCTTTGGCGGTAAAGACCATAGTTACTACCGACATCACCTCAAAGATTGCTCAGAAATACGGCGTAGAATTAGTAGAGGTTCTCACCGGCTTTAAGTTTATAGGCGAGCAGATAGGCTTCCTTGAAAAGAAGGGCGAGCAGGAGCGCTATATTTTCGGCTTTGAGGAAAGCTACGGCTACCTTGCAGGAGGATATGTAAGAGACAAGGACGCTGTAGTAGCGTCAATGCTTATCTGCGAAATGGCGGCGTTCTACCGCGCTCAGGGCAAGAGCCTTATTCAGGTTCGCAGGGAAATGTACGAGGAATACGGCTTCTACTGCAACAAGCTCGATACCTTCACCTTCGAGGGCGCAAGCGGGATGCAGAAGATGAGCGATATTATGGATAAAATGCGCACCGATTATCCCAAGACCGTTGCAGGCCTTAAGGTTATCGGAACGGCGGATTACAAGACTCAGGAAAAGCTTGACCTTGCAACGGGCAGGAAGGAAGCAATTACGCTTCCCAAATCCAACGTTATCTCACTTTATCTTGAAGGCGGCAACAAGGCTATTATCCGTCCCAGCGGCACCGAGCCTAAGCTTAAGGTTTACTACACGGCTGTAGGCACTACCATGGAGGAAGCGGAAGCTTTGCAGAAGAAGATGTCTGCCGAGTTTTCCGAGCTGGTTAAATAACGTAATTATATTTTTACATCAAAAAGACACCGTGCAAATAATGTGCGGTGTCTTTTTGCTGCCCTTTCCGAAAAGAACGCAGTATTGCGGTCATTGCTTTTTTAATGCCTTAAGCAGTCGGATAATATTTCTAACAATAAATTATCTCCGCATTAGTTCCTGCCTCAACCTCAATTTCCTCTCCGCCTGCCCCCTCGGCATAAACAAAGGTCAATTCCGAACCGAGAACGGCAAGCTTGGCTCCGCTGTACTCCGGCGGCAAATTGGGCTTTACAATCAGCTTGCCGCCTCTGATCCTAACCCCGAACAAGCCCTCGAAAATACACCGCCAATACCAAGCCGCCGCCCCCGTGTACATCGACCAGCCTCCTCTGCCGTAGCACTGGGGATTGGTATAAATATCCGCCGTCATAAAGTAGGGTTCTCTTCCGAAGCTCTCACCCTTAAGCGCCGGATTCAGCATATTGAGCAGCTGCAGGCCTCTCTCCTTCTGTCCCGCCTTAAAGCAAGCCAAACAGTACCACACCGCCCCGTGAGTATACTGACCGCCGTTTTCCCTCACCCCCTCGGGATATGACATCACATAGCCGGGGCGCTGACTGCTGCGCTCCTCGGTGAATGCGGGAGTAAATAGCCTTATAATGCCGTTTTTCTTGTCAACCAACAAATCCCACGCCGTGTCCAGCGCTTCCCGTGACTTCTCCGTATCGGGCAGTCCGCACAATACCGAAAAGGCTTGAGGCAAAATGTCTATCTTACAAGCGCCGCTTTCCTCGCTGCCCATTTTTTCGCCGCTGTCATAGTAGGCTCTTAAATATCTGTCTCCGTCCCAGCCGTTTTCTTCAATGGAAGCGCACAATTCTGCAATGCGTTTTTCCAATTTGACCGCATAGTCTCCGTCGCTTTGCTCTCTTGCAGCCTTGGCAAACCTTCTTCCGCAAATGACATAGAACATGGAAAGCCATATGCTTTCACCCTCGCCCTTTACTCCCACATTATTATAACCGTCGTTCCAGTCGCCGCAGCCTATCCTTATAAGTCCGCGGGCACCCTTGTTAAATCCCTTTTCCATAGCCTTTTTACAGTGCAGATAAAGGCTTTCCTTAAGTCCCGAGGTCTCCGGCTCCATAAACAGCTCCTGCTTATCCTGAGGTATCGGGTCTCCCCAGCAGTATTCCGCCTGCTGCTCCCAGAATCCTTCCTCCCCGTAGCTTGCCCAATATTCACAAGCCGTATAGGGCAGCCAGAGCAAATCGTCGCTGTACCGTGTGCGCACTCCTATGCGCTTGCCGTTAAGCTCGTGCCACCAATGCAAAACATCTCCTTCGGGAAACTGACTTGAACAGCAATTCAGAATATGCTCCAAGGCTAAGGTTTTGTCAAAGTGCATTGCCGCCAAGCAATCCTGGAGCTGATCTCTGAAGCCGAAAGCACCACCGTTCTGAAAGAACCCCGACCTTGCCCAAAGGCGACAGGAAACCACCTGATGAGGCAGCCAGATGTTGAACAGCTTGTTCAGCGTTTCATCGGGGCAATTGACAGATACCCTCTGAGGAAGCTCTAAGCCGCAGGGACCGCCTTCAAGCCCCTTAACGTATTCGGCAGCGGCGGTGCTGCTTGCCGCTTCATCATTGCAATAGCCCAATATAAATCTTATACGGAGCTTTTCTTTGGGAGGAAGCTTTAATGGCACAATAACCGCCGTCATATCACAGGAAACGGGTTGTATCTCCTCCTCCGCCTTAGAAAAATCCCCTGCCGCCGCCGCAATCGGAGACAGCAGATAACTCGCCTTCTTATTGCAGTACACTACGGTTTTGCCTTTATAATAAGGGTTTTGCGGATTCTCGGCTATCAGGCAGCCGTTATCGGTATACACTATCGGCATTGACAGCTCCAGCCCATTGCCCATTACAAAAATAATGCGGTACACTAATTCAAAGCTTTGCTGCAAATCGGTGGTGTTGGTTAAGGTGATTGAAATTTCCTTTCCGTTTCCCTCGCTGTAGACCTTTACCTCCGTCCTGCTGTCCATATAAGGCAGTCTGCCGTTATATCCGCAGTATGAGGGAGTAAACTCCGCTCTGCTGCCCCTGATAAGGTCGTAATAAAGTCCGCCGCTTTTTATTAACAAGGATTCTCCGTAGCAATCCCGAACCGTGTCGTTATTCCAAGGGGTTATCTTATTCTCTCTGCTGTTCATCGCCCAGGTAAACCCTAAGCTGTTCTGAGACAGCAGGGTTCCGAAATTGGCGTTTGAAAGCACGTTGCAGCGTATATTTTCCTCATTGCCGATTACATATCCGTTTTCCGTAAACCCGTTTTCCTCGCCCTCGTGAGCGCAGGGCAAAACGGGAATTGCCGTTAATTCTTTCCGAGAATGTGATTCATCGGCTTCCGTGCTTACCGAAAGCGCCAAAATAAGCTTTACCATTTCCTCCCCTATCTCATTCTTGATATGGGCATATCCGAGACCTCTGAGAACCTCCTCCGCTTTTCTTTTTTCCAAGGCGTTATCGCAAAGCACAATAAGGTCGCACTCAATGCCGCAGCGCTGAAGCCCTTGCTTCATAAGCACAAGAGAGGACAGGTTATCTCCCTTGCTTGTCTGAGCCGCAATTATGGGATTATCTCCCGATATTCCGTATCTCCAGAGAGCTCGGCGATTCAGCCTGTTTTCCTTCTTAGCCTCGGCGATTTCTTTTGCTTCCATGGCGTCGCCGTATAACAGCCGGGGCAATACCTTAGACGCCATTCTCCCGTGTAAAGTGTTTAAGGACAGTGGGGAGGGTTCGGTTCCCTCAGCGCCGCTGCTCCTGATTTTCAGCGCCGCCTCAACAGCCTCCTTAACGCTGTCTCCATAACAGTAAAACAAATTGCATTCTGCCGTTTCTCCCGAATCCACGGTAATATCCGACTTGATAA
Source organism: uncultured Ruminiclostridium sp. (assembly GCA_964389845.1). Taxonomy (GTDB): domain Bacteria; phylum Bacillota; class Clostridia; order Oscillospirales; family Ruminococcaceae; genus Ruminiclostridium_E. The sequence goes on along the minus strand of CAYMFX010000083.1, from coordinate 4,383 downwards.
ACAGGCAGGGGTCGGGAACGCTTTTATCAATGCTTTCTCTTATAAGTGCTTTCTTGAAAAACGAAAAGGGCATATAACCCGTACAGCTTTCCCTTGAAAGGCAGAAGCTTAAATCCATATCCTCCGCAAATCCTGCCGCGCAGGCGGTTACTCTGTCTCCGTGCCTTTCCTTGCGGTAAAATACAAAAAGCTTGTTTTCCCTGTCGTAATCCATTTTAAGAAACAGGTCCATGAAGATAGGGTGAGCCTTGTAATCCTTATCCGAGACAAGGGTAGGCTCGCTGTAGGCGCAAAGGGTGAGCTGCTTTCGGCTTTTAGATTTGTTCTTAAAGGAAAAGGTTCTTATTTCGGCGCTTATTTCCGCATCGCCGTAAGCCCTTACCCTCATGGAAAGCTCTAACTCCTTTTCCCGGGTAATATATTCGGTCTCTCCCGTACTGAAAACGGCAGTCAGATTTTTTCCCGACAGCAAGGGGTGATAAAAGAAGGGGTAAATATTTTTTTCGTCACAAAAGCCGTAGAAGGCTCCCGAAGGGTCGTTCAGATAATCCCCTGTTCTGCTCACTGTCCCAAGTCCCTTATAACATCCGCTGAACAGCCCGTTTGCCGAGGTGAACAATGCAAGCTCGCCGCCGCAAAGGGTATTCACGGGCGAACCGAAAACGGTATGCTCCCTTATTTCCTCTGTGTCAGCCGGATTCTTTTCACTGTCATAACGGTAATCCGTAATTTTTAAAACCTTTTCTCCTGCCATAACCTTTTCCTCCAATAATTCTTCTCCCCTTTTCATTTCTTCGTCCATTAAAAAAAGCCTTGAACAAATATTGTCCTTAAGCGCATTTGCCGCTCCCGCAATACTCATTCCCATATGATGAGCCATAAAGCTTCTTACCACCGCTCTGCCCCCCGCTCCCACTCTCTCGCCGGTGTAATCCACCGCTTCGTAAAATCCGTAATCGGGGTTAAAGGCGCCCCCCGCTTCAAGGACTCTCAGATTGTTCCAGCTCTCTAAAGGGTACGCCGACATTGTAAGATACGACGAGTAGGGGCTTACCACGCACTCCTTATTCATTCCCGCCTTTAATGCGGTTTTCTGAACGCCGTGAGCCTTGTACTGATAGTTCAGCTCCTTGTCGAAGGCATAGTACCCGCTTTCCGAAATTCCGAATGGGCAATGCCTCGTCTTCTGACAGTGAAAGGCGTACCTTAACGCTTCGTAGCTCATGCTCCCCTCCTTAGACGTTAGAAGCAGCTCGGGCATATAAAACTCAAACATTGTGCCTGTCCAGGCTATCGCCCCCGCATAGCTGCCGCTTCTTGACATTGTTCTTGAAAGCGCTCTCCAGTGACTCTTAGGCGCTTCGCCCTTGGCAATGGCAACGTAGCTCATAAGCCTTGCCTCCGACATCAGCATATCGTAATGGTGAGAAGAAAGCTTTTCCTCCTTTGTGTCGTAGCCTATGCTGAAGAGCCTTCTTTTTTTGCAGTAAAATTCCGAAAGCCTTGTATCCTCAATTATTCTTTCGCACTTTAACACAAGCTCGGTTGAAAGTCCGTGAAGCTTTAAACATTCCTTAACGGCAATAAGACAAGCGATAAAATTTCCGCTGTCCACCGAAGAAACAAACGGGGAAACGGGTTTCAAGGTTTTTATATCATACCAGTTGAAAAGATTTCCGTGCCACTTTTCTAACTTTTCAACATTTTCCACCGAGTTTTCCACAGCTTTTACCAGCTTTTCCCCACTTATTATCCCCAGCTCATAAACCGCCGCCGCCGAAAGCAGATACATTCCGATATTTGTAGGGGAAGTGCGGCTGCAAACACGGTAAACGGGGTAAAACTGCACGTTGTCGGGAGGAAGAAAATTATTCTCCTCATTGACATAGTCAAGATAAAACCTCCACATAAGCTTTACCTGCTCGAACAGTTCATTTTTAGCGCTTAGACTGAGCTCGGCGTGTTTCTTTCTGCAAGGTCGGTCCGAATAAGCTAAAACGGGAAACGCCGCACACATAAGAACCCCTTCGGGAATAACCGAGGGAGAGCCGAGAACAGCCGCAACAAGCAGCGCAAGCCCCGCAATGAAGGAGGGAACAAGGTGCAGACAGCCGCCCTTAAACGCCCTTTTTTCCGTAAAGCCGCTGGTAGTCCATTGAAGCAGGTTCCTTTTGCTGACAAGACAGCGCCAGAGTGCTTTAACCCCCGCATCAAGAGAAGTAAGCGCCGATTTCCCCAAGGTCATCAGCTCCAATACCGCTTTTATCAACAGCTGCGCCGATTCGCTTACAATAGGGGAGTAAAACCTTCTTGTTATCCCGAAGGCAAAGCCCTTTGAAACCGAAGCGGCAAGGGAAGGAATAAAGGGCATAAGCAAAGCCAAATAACCGCATATTGCCGTGACATATCCGTTTCTCACAAAGCAGGACAGGAAAAATAAAATCAGTATCAAAAGGGGATTAATTCCTCTCCTGAAATTGTCGAAAAGCTTGAACCTTGTGAGATAGGAAAAGTCCTTTCGGAAAATGAACCTGAGATTTTGAAAATCCCCTCTTATCCAGCGGTGAGCCCGTTTAAAATACGCCTTTGAGGAAGCGGGAAAGCTGTCGGAAAACTCTACGTCTCCCGCATAAGCCACACCTGTCAGCCCTCCCTCTAAAATGTCGTGAGACAGCACCCATTCATTCGGGAGCCTTCCGCCGCAGTCCTCCAAAAATCTTCTTTTCCGCAAAAGCCCCTTGCCGCAGAATATTCCCTCCCCGAAGCCGTCAAAATAAAACTCTCCGCTGACATTATCATAAGAGGAAATGCCGCTTACTCCTCCGTTGCCCGCCATTGCCCTTGCAAAAGGCGTTTTTAGCGTTGAATCTATGGTGGAGGTACAGCGGGGGGCGATTATCCCGAACCTTTCGTTTAAAGGGTGCAGGGCAATGGCGGCTAACTCTTTAATGCTGTCCATCATGGGCACTGTGTCCAAATCCAAGGCACAAACGAACTCACAGTCACGAATCTCCTCCGCATTCCCCGAAGCAAAGGCAAAGCTTATCTCTTCTCCGCACATAAATCTGAGCAATTCCTCAATAGCGCCCCTTTTTCTCTCATGCCCCTGCCACTTCCTCATTGTATTGCTGTAGCTGCGCCTTCTGAAAATTATTACGCTGTCGGGAAATATGCTTTCTCTCAGCTTATCCGAGCTTTTAAACAGCTCCTTATCGTCGGGGAGAGTCTCACTGTCCGCCGCCTTTAAATCGCAAAGCAGCGCAAATCCGATACCCCTTTGAGGGTTTTTCAGCTTGGCGGTTTTCAGCCTTTCCAGCGCTTCCTTAACCCCCTCCTCATCGCCTGCCAGTGCCGAGATAACGCAAAGAGTTTTCCCCTCCTCAGGCAGCGAATCATTAATTTCTATTCGGGGCAGCACGCCGCTTCTTATAAACCGTGAAGTAATAATATCCATAATGGGCTTAATAATCGCAAAAACTGGCAGTACCGCTATAGGCGTCACCCACAGCTGCGTAAACAGCCCCACAGCTAAGCTGACAAGGAGAGTTAAAATAAAAAGCCATACCGTATACCTTGCCGATTTGACATAGGGGAACACATTGCGGTAATCCGTTTCTATTATCTCTCCCAAATGCTTATCGTTTAAAACGGCTCTTTTTATTAGCTCTCTGGTATACTTCTCCTCGTCGAAGCCTATACACCTTGCAATAAGCGCCGCCTTGCTTCTGTACATGGCTTTGGTTTCGGGGGAGGAGCGGTTGTATATTTCGTCATAGGTAAAGGCGGAGTGAACGGGGCTGAGCTTTTGCAGCTCGTCTATATCCAAATCTCTTAAATCGTAAAGCTTTTTGGTGCAGACCTCCGTTTCACCTGGATTCTTCACTGCCGCTTCTATTACGCACAGCTTGCTTTGCCACAGCAGGCTGCTTATATCCTCCTCTCCCACATAACGTGTCTCGGAGGACAACGCCACACGGCTTTCCACCGTTTCATCGTTTATCTTGTCAAGGCGGGCTATTTCCGTACCTAACAGCGGCATTCCGTCCCTTGAGGCAAAGTGCCATAGCCCCGCGGTTTTTATCAGCTCCTGTATTTCTCTTTCAAAAAGCCTGTTTTCCTGAAGCCCCTCGTTTTTCTTTATATCTCTTTCAAGGCTCTTAAGCATTTTTATATAGCTCTTTCCGCCTGTTATTTCATCGTTCTGCATTTTGTTTCTCCTAAAGCAATATGTTGATTAAAATTTAGTATTGCCTTTTTTTCGGGAGAAATTCTATGATATAGCAGAAGCGGGATGTAATACTATTTCCTTTTTATAAGTAGACAAATTGATTTACTTTTTACAAGTGCGCAATTATCTGTCTTTCACACCTTACGGTGTAGTTA
>CAYMFX010000082.1:0-10365 GCA_964389845.1 uncultured Ruminiclostridium sp. | reverse complement strand
CCTTGTATTTTGGGTTACTTTGGAATTCGGTTGTTGGATTTTGGGGAAACTTAAATTCGCTGCGGTATTGCATTTTTTTGTTAAATCTGCTATACTATACTGAAATGACTGAAATGAATTGTACACGAGATATTGTGAGGATAAAATTAATGTTAGATTTTCAAGTTAAAGGAAAAGCTTGCGAAAGCTGCAAAAAAGAGTTTACCGACGAAGCCCAGCGGGTATATTGCCCCGAATGCGGCGCTCCCCTTCACCGTGAATGCTGGGAGAACAACGGAGGCTGTCCCTATGCCTCCCGCCATGCGTCGGGCTTCAGGTGGGCGCCCTCCGTGGACGAGGTATGGTCTGTTCAGGGAGAACAGGCTGCAAATGCCGAGGATGAAAAACGTCGGCAAAGGGAAAAGGAAATCGAGGAAAGATACAGCGAGAAAAAATACAACGGCGTAAGCGAAAGAGAAATGATGTGCTTTATGCACGTCAACAGTTTTGACTCCCTCAGACGGCTGGAAGTTTTTAAATATATGATAACCGAAAAGAAAACAATGCACCTTAATTTGTTTTCGGGACTTCTCAGCCCTATGTATCAGTTTTATTCCGGCTCTCTCGTTTTCGGGGCAATGCTTCTCGTTATCTACACTATCCTGAATCTCCCTTCTCTGATGATTATGAACATTCTGTCTTTTCAATCCGCCGAGGCTGCGGAAGCAATTCTCAGCTCCTACAGTCTGATAGACACACAGAACACCATGATGTGGATACGTATAGGCATTATGGTTATTGTCAGCCTATTCGGTGATTATCTTTATATTCAGCATATGGTGAGCAAAATAAAAAAGGTTCGGCTCAAATTCGAGGACGAAGGCTCCGACGAATATTTAACGGCATTAGCTAAAGCGGGGAGCGGCGGTATTCTTCCTTTGCTTGCCTGTGTGCTGCTTCAGGCTGCGCTGTCCATGATAATTGCTGTTGTTCTACGGGGAGCGGGAGTTTTTGCGGCTTAATAAGAGTTTGTTCACATAAAGCTCAAAAATTGATAACGCTTCGGCGAAAGGAAATGTAGGGAAAATGGAAAAAACCTTGCTTCTTAACCGAATATACAACAAATTGGGACATAAGGGTATTAAATTCCTTTTGTTCCTGTGTTTTTTTGCGGTTCATACGGTTATTTCCGCTTTTGCCTACCTGCCCTCTATCGAGCCTAACGAGTTTACCGCCGCCGCTCTTGCCAATATGTTTCTCGGAGGAGACTGGACGGCGGCAATGAGCAGGAGCAATTACTATTACGGTTTTCTTCAAAGCCTTCTCTATGTTCCGATAACGCTTGTCACAAAAGACCCCTTTGTTCAGTACCGTGCCATGGTTATTGCAAACGGTGCGGTGATGAGCCTTATTCCCGTGCTTACTTATTCTTGTGCGCAGATTTTGGGCGTAAAAAAGCCTTGGCAGGGAATATTTATTTCGATATGCACAGGCGGCTGGATGTCCTGTATGATACACAGCAAGTTTATCTGGAACGAGACGGCGGCTATGTTTCTGCCGTTCTTAGTGCTGTTCCTCCTCCTGAAAGCGGACAGCGCCGAGAAAAAGGGAAGGAAAAATTCTTACTCGGTGCTGTCAGGCATGACGGCGGGGCTTAGCTATTGCGCTCATGAACGGCTTTTCGCATTGATACTTGCGGTTATTGCAACGGTTCTTGTGTCAAGGTATTTGTTTAAGCGCAGGGCTGTCAATCTGCCGCTTTTCTTCGTCTCTATCGGCATCTTCCTTGTGGGAGCGGTCTTTGGCAATTATTTGGTGCAGCAGGAGCTGTGGAATATCAGCGACCCTGTTCTTTTGCGCAACACGGCGGAAAGCTTTTTTGCTTCTCTGCCCTCCATGCTGTCAAACGGCGGTGCGGGGCGGTTCTTCACCTCCCTTATCACTCAGCTTTATTATTACATCTGCGCCTCCTGGGGATTGGGCGCTCTTGCGGTTTCCATACTGATTACCATTACAGCCCGCTTCATTGCTTCAAGAAAGAAGAAAAAAAGCGAGGCCGCTTCGGAAAAGAACAGGCTCCGTCCCAAATCCGATTCGGGAACCGTATTTGCTCTTTTCACGGTTCTTTTGACGGTGTTTATGCTGTTTATCAGCGTTTGCTACCGTTTCGGTGCGGATAATTTCGAGACGAGCCAGAGCATATTGCTCTTCGGAAGATATTTGGACGGCGTGATTCCTTTTACCGTTATGCTTATATTGGTGTTTGTGTACACCGAGGAATTGGAGCTTACGCAAATTTTCGGCGGAGTGATAGGCTCGGGGGTGGTGTATATGCTGTTCTTCCTTACGGGACGGAACACCGTTCTGAACGCCGAGTCTGCGGCAATAAGCCCGATGCTTTGTCTTTATCCCGCTATGTTCGGGGAAAGCTCCTCCTCGCTTGTCACCTCAACGGGGCTGATGGCGGCGGTAAGCTGTTCGCTTTGCCTTATGGCGGTGTTTATCGTTATCGTTTCCTGCGCCAAAAAGCTTAAGAAGATTGTCATTTCCGTAGCGATAACGGCGCTGAGCCTTTATTCGGTGATGTTCGGAACGCTTTATTATCTGCCTATGACCAATGCTGAAAGCGTTCAAAAAAATTCCGAATACACCGAACTTTCATCTTATATTTTCAACAGCAGCGAAGCGCCCTCTGTAACCGCATATGAGTGCAGCCGAGACTGCGTAATGACTCTTCAGTATCTTAATCAGAATATAAAGGTTTACACCGTCGGCGATACGTCGGAAATCGCCGAGGACACCTTCATTATTGTTCCAAACGGTCTTTCCCTAAGCTTTGAGGGACAGGAGAGAATACCGCTTACTCAGCTTGCCGAAACGGAGGGCTACAGAGTTTACGCCTATGGAGAAAGAGCAAACGCTTATGCTCAGGCGCAAAGCGGCACAAATGAACCTCCGCCGGAGCAAACTGCCGAGTCCGGGCAAGCCGCACCGCTCCGGACTTCGCACAACAACAGCTGATAACAAGACGAAAATAATTATCCTTCGGTTTATTAAGCCGGTATTTCTCAGGAGGTATCCGATATGCCTATAATAAAGAAAAAGGTCAAACAGCCTAATCCCGCCAGAACGCTTATTATAAGCTTATTTACGGTTATTGCTACAGGAACCGTTTTACTGCTTTTCCCCTTTTCCTCAAAAAGCGGACAGTGGACGGATTTCATCACCTGCCTTTTTACCGCCACCTCCGCAACAAGCGTTACCGGGATAACTCTTGTGGATACCTTTAGCCACTGGAATATGTTCGGTCAGTCAATCATAATGCTTATGATACAAATCGGAGGGTTAGGATTTATAACCATAGTAACCTTTTTTAACTATGCAATCGGGAAAAAAATGGGGCTAATGAAGGCGAGCGCAATAGCGGGAGAAGTCAGCATAAGCGGTATTGTGGGAGCGAAACGGCTTTTTATCAGAATTGTAAAGTATACCCTGAGCATTGAGTTTACCGGAGCGTTAATACTTGGCTTTACTTTTGTTCCTCAATTCGGCTCCTACGGAATCTTCGCAGCGATTTTTACGGCAATTTCCGCTTTCTGCAACGCAGGCTTCGATGTTTTCGGCGTGGGAGGAGACGGCTTCAGCGTATCGGATTACAGCGATAAACCTCAGGTGCTGCTTGTAATGGCAGTGTTGATTTTTTTGGGCGGAATAGGCTTTGTTGTCTGGGACAACTTAGCTAATTATCACAAGACAAAAAAGCTTCTGATGCACACCAAATTAGTGTTTATAGTAAGCGGCTGCATGATTCTGTTAGGCTTCGCCTCTTATATGGTGGTGACCCTGATAGACACTCCCAAGTACGGAGAAATGAGCTTTGGCGAAAGGCTTCTGTCCTGCTTTTTTGCCAGCATTTCCGCCAGAACGGCGGGCTTCTCGGTGGCGGAGCTTCCCACCATAAACGATTTTGCTAAGCTGTCTACCATACTGCTGATGTTCGTGGGCGCTGCGCCGGGTTCCACTGCCGGCGGAATCAAGGTTACCACCATAGCTATTCTGATTGCCACCGTGAACGCCGTAATCAAGGGCAAGGAGGAGGCTTCTCTCTTTAAACACCGCATACCGAAAAAGTTAATTTACAAATCGGTAACGGTTCTTGTCCTTTCTGTAGGCTTTATTATAACATCCTTCGCCATGATTTACCTGCTTAGTCCTGAGCTTGCGGAGCTGGATATTCTTTACGAGGTTATTTCCTCTTTTACCACCACAGGCTTCAGCACGGGAGTTTCAAACGAAGCGGACAGCATTTCAAAGCTCATTCTCTGCCTTACCATGTTTGTGGGAAGAGTGGGACCCGTTTCGCTTCTTCTCTCCTTCACCTCCGATAAGGGAGACAGCGGTAAGGATAAGGTGCTGCCCGACTGCGACCTGCTGATAGGTTAATGCTATGGAGGAAAAATTTAAGTTAGGGGACATTGACATTTACGTCGATGAAAACCACCGCTTCGGCACCGACGCCATTTTGTTGGGAGATTTTGCCAGCCCCCGTTCCAATATGACCGTTTGTGATTTATGTACCGGCTGCGGCATAATTCCGCTTTACTTCTGCAAAAGAAAAGCTCCGAAAAAAATTTACGGCGTGGAAATACAAAAAAGTGCGGCGGAGCTTTTTGCCCGTTCGGTTAAGGAAAACGGATTAGAGGAAAGAGTTGTGCCCGTAAACGCCGATTTGACGGATTTGGAGGCGTTGGGAGAAAATATGATTCCGGGCAGCATTGACCTTGTTACCGTGAATCCGCCTTATTATAAAGCCAATTCGGGGAAGGAGCGGCTTTCGGAGGAGCAGCGCATGGCAAGGCACGAGATAGCCTGCAACTTGGAACAGGTTATAAAGGCGGCGGACTTCCTGCTGAAATACGGCGGAACGCTAAAGCTTTGCCACCTTCCGGAAAGGCTTCCGGAGGTGTTTTGGCAAATGCAGCTGCACAATATACAGCCGAAAAAGCTTATTACGGTCTGCAACAAGAGAGAGGATAAGCCCTGGCTTGTGCTTGTATCAGGCAGGAAGGGCGGTAAATCGGGGCTTGACGTTGAAAGCAGCTTGGTTATGAGAGAGGAAAACGGGGAATTGACTGACAGAGTGATGAAAATGTACAATTGACAATGGACAATGGACAATATTGGTATCGCCTGCGGCGGTGATTTTGGATTTTCTTGACATGCGGAGGTTTAAGGGATATAATTAAATCATAAAAGAAAAGGTTAGCGGAAGGAGCTTTTTAATGCGTTACAAATGGGACAAAAAATATCTCTACTGGGGGATAACCGCATTTTTGGTTATAGTGGCGTCCACCTTCTTTATAAGTATTTTTGTTCGTGACTCCGAGGAGCCCAATATTGTCATCTCGTTCTTTTCCAAGCTTTTCTATGCGCTTACTCCGGTGTTTTACGGATTTGCTTTTGCTTATCTCCTGAATCCCGTGGAGACTTTTTTTGAAAAAAAGGTTTACATGAAAATTGCCCATAAGCGAATGGTAAAAAACAGCCCCGACCATGAATACGGAAACGAGGCAATGATAAAGACCAAAAAGTATTCGAGAGTTTTCGGCGTGATATGCGCTATGCTCACAATGCTTATTGTCATTACGGGAATTATCTGGATAATCGTGCCGCAGCTCATCACCACCATACAAGGTCTGGTAGGAAACATGCAGGGGTATTTTAACGACGCAAGAGATTGGGTCAACAGTCAGCTTGTGGAATACCCGGAAGCGCAGGAATGGCTCAACGCTTCTCTTGACAACGCCTTTGACGCTATCACCAAGTGGCTGAACGATACTATAATGCCTCAGATGACGGATATTATCGCTACTTTTACCGGCGGACTTATAACCGTTATTCAAGGCTTTATGAACGTATTTTTCGGAATAGTTATCGCAGTTTATTTTCTCTACAGCAAGGAGCTTTTTGCGGCTCAGCTCAAAAAGCTTCTCTACAGCATCTGCACTCCCCGCTACGGCAATGCGGTGGTACGCAACCTTCGGGAAATTCATAAGACCTTTGGAGGATTCCTTTCGGGAAAAATCATTGACAGCCTGATAATTATGATACTGTTCTTTATCATACTGACTGTGTTCAATTTCCCTTATGCGGCGCTGTGCAGCGTGCTTATGGGCATTTTCAATATCATTCCCGTGTTCGGTCCCATTATCGGGGCGGTGCCCTGTGCGCTGTTAGTGCTGCTGGAGGATCCGCTGTATTTCATTTATTTTATAATCGTGGTGGTAGTGGTTCAGCAGTTAGACGGCAATGTTATAGGCCCTATGGTGTTGGGAGAGTCAACGGGACTGTCAAGCTTCTGGATAATTTTTGCGCTTCTTGCGGGGCAGAGCATTTTCGGATTTTTGGGACTTATTATCGGCATACCCCTCTTTGCAGTCATCTATTCTATTGTTCGCTCAAGGGTGGGAAGGAAGCTTGAAAGCAAGGGGCTTCCGAAGGACTCCAACGTTTACCGCAAGGTCGCCTATGTTGACGAGGATACCGGCGAGCTGATAACAATTTACGAGATGAATGAGAAAAATGAAATAAAGCAGGAGCAGGCGGAGCTGGAAAAGCAGACCAAGCACGGAACGCTGAGAAGGAAGATAGGCAAGATAGGCAAGAAAAAAAGCGATTAGGATTCGGAAGGGTTAGGAAAACTTCACAAAAAAGTCATTTTACCCCTTGACAACTTGATTTAAACACGCTATAATAATAAGGCTTACCCATGACAGGGTGTTTTTTGGCGTGGGTAAATAATACCTGTATAATATTGAAATCGGAAAGGATGAAAGAAAATGAAAAGAACATATCAGCCCAAAAAGCGTCAGAGAAAGATGGAGCACGGCTTCAGAAAAAGAATGTCTACCAGCAATGGCAGAAAGGTAATCGCCCGCAGAAGAGCTAAGGGCAGAGCAAGACTTTCTCATTAAGACTGTGGATTACTCCAAAAAATATGTAAGCGTAAAAAAGGATCGGGAGTTCCGTTATCTTTTCAAAAAGGGAACCAGTATTGTAAACAGCGCCTTTGTGTGCTACCTCCGTCCCAATAAGAGGCGGGTAAACCGTCTCGGAATAGTGACTTCAAAGAAAATAGGCAATGCGGTCAAAAGAAGCCGCGGAAGAAGGGTGATTCGAGAAGCCTTTCGGATTTTAGAGCCTGAAATAAGAGAGCTGGGGGACAAGCGGTATGATTTTATTATCGTCGCACGAGGTAAAACTCCCTATATGAAGTCCGACAAGCTGTATGGCTTAATGAAGAAATTGATAACGGAAAAGCTCCGATAAAAGGACAGCGCTAAATATGAAATATATCCTTATCGGGCTTATAAAACTTTATAGGATTACTTTGTCGGAAAGATTGCCGCGCTCATGCCGCTTTACTCCGAGCTGCTCTCAGTATGCGCTTACTGCTGTCAGCCGTTTCGGTGCGGTTAAGGGCGGTTTTTTGGCATTTTGGAGAATTTGCAGATGCAACCCCTTTTCCGCCGGCGGGTGGGATCCCGTTCCGGAGGAATATTATTTTTTCCGCTCCCTGAAGCAGCGCCTTTGCAGAGCATTTAAGAAAAAAGAAAAATAGGACGAGATTTAGGCGGCTTGTTTTATGATGTGTAGAAAAGGTTGTGATCAAAATAGACTTTATATATTCTATTCTCGGTTACCCGTTAGGGTACATTATGTGGCTGTGTTATCTGCTTGTAAACAACTTCGGCTGGGCGATTGTGCTTTTTTCGGTTATCGTTAAGGCGGCAATGTTCCCCCTTAGTTTAAAGCAGCAGAAGAATATGGCGAAGGCTCAGCTCTTTACTCCAAGAGTGAGAGAGATTCAGCAGAAATACCGCAACAATCAGCAGAAAATGCAGGAGGAAATGGCAAAGCTGCAAAAAGAGGGCTACAACCCCATGGGCGGCTGCGGCTCCATGCTTCTGACCTTCGTTATCCTGTTCGGCGTCATTGACGTTGTGTACAAGCCTATGACTCATATGGAGCACCTTAACTGGGGCGACAGCAATGCGGTAAACTCTATCGTTACCCGCGCAAAGCAGACGGATTATGCTTTAACGCTGCTTTCAAGCGAAGGGGACTTAAAGGTATACTTGGATTTTATCAACGATCCCAACTCCATTAACCTGATTACTCAGGAGGACATTGACGGACTTACCGAGGCGGCGCAGGCTACCGCTTCATTGCAGCCTAAGGTGGAGATCGAGGATTCGGAGAATTTTAAAATTGCAGAAGCTAAAGGCGCTATAGAGTTCACTAAGGAAAGCGTCATGGAAAAGTATAAGCTCACCGAGGAGCAGTGGGGAAAGCTGAGCAGTCTCAGCGACGATACCGTAGGCACCTTGGTAAGCGGCGATTCGAGACTTTCGGATCAGGTAAAGAACGAGCTTGTTTCCGCAAGGTCCGCTAAGTTCGTGTCTCTCAGACAGGAGCTGGCGGCGCTGAGAGTTTACACCGACCACAAGGAAGCCTTTGCGGACCTTCCCATTGCAAAGGATACTCTTGACAAGTTAGATAATCTGAGCAACAATATGCACTTTGCGGGACTTGATTTGGGCGCAACTCCGGGATTTGAATTCCCGCTTCTGATTATACCGATTTTGTCGCTTGTAATGTCTGTGGCGCAAATGCTGATAAGCCAGATTATTCAGAAGAAAACCAATCCCGAAATGGCACAGCAGCAGGGCTGCGCTAAGTATATGCTTTACGTTATGCCTTTGTTCTCGCTGTACATTGCGTTCCAGGTGCCTGCGGGAGTAGGCTTTTACTGGGCGCTGAGCTATCTGTTCGGTATTGCGCAGTCCCTTGTTATCTACAGGTTCTGGCCTAATGAAAAGCTTCAGGCACAGGCTAAAGCTGAGCTTGAAAGCAAGGATGTTAAGCTTACGGCTACCGCAACGGTCGTCGATATAGACGAGTCCGGCAAGGAGGTAAAGGTTTCCAAGAAGATGTCGGATATGTCGGCAAAGGAAATAAAGGAGTATCAGCGCAAAAAGTTAGAAGAGGCAAGGCGGGCTGACGCTGAGAAATACGGCGATGAGGATTTGCCCGAGCTTCCGCCTTTAGAAGAAGATGAAGAAAGCAAGGACGGGGAAGCAGAGGAAGAAACCGAGAATGACGGCTCCGACAGCAGTTCCGATGCCAAATAAAAGATTATTTAACGGAGAAAGGACCGATTCATAAAATGGAGAGAACGTATACAGCCAAGCTTTTGGAAGATGCCAAGGAGCAGGCTTACAGAGAATTTGAAGCCGAGGGGGCAGACCGGGACGAGATTGAGTTTACCATATTGGAGCAGCCTGTGAAAAAGCTTTTCGGCACAAAGGGCGAATTTAAAATATCTGCGTCATGGACTCCCGTGGAGGTTGACGTTAAGTCGGTTTTCGCTTCCTCCCCTGACAGCGGAGACGAAGAGGAAATTCGGGAAACGGCTAAGGCGGATAACGATGATGAAGAGGATTACAGTAACGCTGTTGAGGACGGCGGCATAGAGACTGACGATCCTGCACTGTCCTGTGCAAAAATAAAGAGAGCCACAAAATATCTCACCTCGGTGCTGGAGCATTTGGGCTGCTCAGGGTTCACGATAACTCCCGTTAAGCAGGGGGATTTGGTGGTGCTGGATATTGAGGGCGACAATTTAGGCGTAGTTATCGGCAGAAGAGGGGAAACGCTTGATGCTCTTCAGTATCTTACCATACTCGCAGGAAACAGAGGAGAGGATAACTATTGCAGGCTTAGCATAGACTGCTGCGGCTATCGTGAGAAAAGGCGTGAAGCGCTGGAGACATTGGCGTATAAGACTGCAAAGAAGGTGCTTAAAGCCGGCAGGAGAATTACTCTTGAGCCTATGAATCCTTACGAGCGCCGCATCATTCACAGCAAGGTTGCCGAGATAGAGGGAGTAAGCAGCCGTTCTATCGGCGAAGAACCTTTCCGCAAGGTAGTTATCAGTGCCAACGAGCCGAAGAGAGGCGGCGGACGCAGAGGAGGAAGCGGAAAGAACAGCTATTCGGGAGGAACGGGCTCTTACAGACAGAGCAGCGGATTCTCTACGTCGTTTGAAAGAGAATACAAGAGAGTGGAAGCGCCCGCACCGGAAGCGGCGGAATATTCCGAGGAAACAACTGAGCTTGAAAAAACTACTTCCTTGTACGGTAAGATTGAGCTTTGATTTTAACATTTTAAAAATAGGGGACGACTTGCGAGAGTGCGTCCCCTATTTGCACTTATAATCAGGGCTGTAAAAAACTAAAGTCCTGACCTAATCAACTTTTTTGAAAGCCCGATGAAGTTTTCGTCCACCTTTTTCAAAAGGTGGTAGGGGTTAATGTGTTTGCT
>CAYMFX010000081.1:0-10414 GCA_964389845.1 uncultured Ruminiclostridium sp. | reverse complement strand
GAGTACGATTTAATAAAGGTATTTGAAAACTTCGGAATAAACTTTGACGAAAGCATAGTTAAGGAAGGCAGCTACGGTCCTTACCGTCAAAGCGAACGCCGTGAAATTTACCGCACCTATGCAAAGGAGCTTGTGAAAAAAGGAAAGGCGTACCCTTGCTTCTGCACCGAGGAGGAAATGCAGGAGCTAAGGGAAAAACAAGAAGCTTTAAAGGTAACGCCCGGCTACTACGGAGAATTTGTAAGGTGCCGTGATTTATCTCTTGATGAGATAAAGGAAAGGCTTGATAAAGGTCTTTCCTATGTTCTGCGGTTTCGCTCAGAGGGAAGAGAAGAAAACAAGATCAAGTTTACCGATTTGATTAAGGGCAATATTGAAGTGACGGAAAACCACATTGACCATGTTCTTTTGAAGAGCGACGGAATGCCCACCTACCATTTGGCGCATGCGGTGGACGACCACCTTATGAGAACCACCCATGTTGTAAGAGGCGAGGAGTGGCTTTCAAGCCTTCCCTATCACATTCAGCTTTTCTCCGCTCTCGGCTTCAAGCTGCCAAAATATCTTCATATATCCCAGCTTATGAGGAAGGACGGAGACGCAAAGAAAAAGCTGTCAAAAAGAGACAAGGGCGCAGGCATGAGCTATTATATCAGCGAGGGCTACCCTGCCGAAAGCGTTATTGAATATATGATGACGCTTTTAAACAGCAATTTTGAGGACTGGCGCAGGGCAAACCCCGCCTTAGACATTAACGAATTTCCGTTCTCAGTCAAGAAAATGAGCGCCAGCGGCTCGCTGTTCGATTTAATAAAATTAGGCGATGTAAGCAAAAACACCGTTTCGAGAATGACGGCTGACGATGTTTACCAAAGGCTTGCGGTCTGGGCAAAGGAATTTGACCCCGAATGGCATTCAGTACTCACCCGTGACCCCGGCTACACCAAATCAATTTTGGAAATCGGAAGAGGCGGCAATAAGCCCCGCAAGGATTTGGAAACATGGAAGGACGCAAAGCCTTATATGGGATTCTTCTATCCCGAATATTTTGAATTTGCAGATAAGGCAGAGGGCTTTGACAAAAACGATATAACCGCTGTCCTTGACGATTTTATCGAGAGCTACGATTCAAACGATCCCCAGGACGTTTGGTTTTCAAAGGTAAAGGAAATCGGCGAGCACCATGGCTATTGCCCCAATATCAAGGAATACAAAGCCAACCCTTCCGGTTGGAAGGGCAGCGTGGGAGATGTAAGCTCCTTTATACGCTTAGCCATAACCGGAAAGCTCAACAGCCCCGATTTATGCGCTGTAATGAAAATACTCGGAAAACCCGAATGCTTAAACAGAATTAATAAATATAAGGAGACGTTATAAAATGACGGAAGAAGAGAAAATGACAACCGAGGAAGATAACTCAAACTTTCTGACAGACATAATGGAAAGCGATTTAGCGGCAGGAAGGGTCAAAAAGATTCATACCCGATTCCCTCCCGAACCTAACGGCTATCTTCATATCGGCAGCGCAAAGGCTATTTATATCAATTACACCTCTGCGAAAAAATACGGCGGACTTTTTAATCTGCGCTTCGACGACACAAACCCCACCAAGGAAGACAACGAGTACGTTGAAGCAATAATCGAGGATTTGAAATGGTTAGGCGCAAACCCCGACGCAATTTTCTACGGAAGCGACTATTTCCAGAAAACCTACGAGTTTGCGGTAGAGCTTATTAAAAAGGGCAAAGCGTACGTCTGCGACCTTAAAAGCGACGAGATGAAGGAGTACAGAGGTACTCTCACCGAGCCGGGCAAGAACAGCCCCTACCGTGACAGAAGCGTAGAGGAAAACTTAGCGCTTTTTGAGAAGATGAAAAACGGCGAATTTCCCGACGGCTACTGCACTCTCCGTGCAAAAATAGATATGGCAAGCCCCAATATGAATATGCGCGACCCCGCTATCTACCGTATTCTTCATATGAATCATCACCGTCAAGGCGACAAATGGTGCATTTACCCATTGTACGACTTTGCACACCCCATTCAGGACGGACTTGAAGGCATTACTCATTCTATGTGTTCGATTGAGTTTGAAAACCACAGACCCCTGTATGACTGGGTGGTAGAAAATGTGGGCTTTGAGCCTTGCCCTCCTCATCAGTACGAGTTTGCACGTCTCAATGTGACCAATACCGTTATGAGCAAGCGTTATTTAAGACAGTTGGTTGAAACGGGCGTGGTTGACGGCTGGGACGACCCCCGAATGCCCACTCTCTGCGCCCTCAGAAGAAGGGGCTACACTCCCGAATCGATTTTTCGCTTTGTGGAGCTTGCAGGAATTTGCAAGAGCCTCTCTCTTGTGGATATAGCGCTTTTGGAGCATTGCATAAGGGACGAGCTTAATAAAACTGCCCTGAGAAGAATAGCCGTTCTTGACCCTATCAAGGTTGAAATAGAAAATTACCCTCAAGAAGGGGAAGAATATTTTGAAATCTCCAATAATCCCAACGATGAATCGGCGGGAAAGCGTAAAGTAAAGTTTACCAAGAACATCTATATTGACGCCGAGGACTTTTCAGCTGATCCTCCTCCGAAATATTTCCGTTTAAAGCCCGGCGGAGAAGTAAGACTTATGGGCGCATATATTATCAAGTACAAGGATATTGTGTACAAGCCTGACGGCAGCATTGACAAGATTATATGCACCGCCGACATAGAAAGCGGAAACGGCAATCCTGCCGATGGAAGAAAGGTAAAGGGCACTATCCACTGGCTCAGCGAAAGCAACTGCATCGACCGTGACGTTTATATTTACAACAACCTTTTCACAATCGAAAATACAAACGCAATTCCCGAGGACAAAACCTTTGACGATTATCTTAATCCCGGCTCGGTGATTAAGAAAAAGGGCTGTAAATTGGAAAAATGCCTTGAAGAAGCTAAAGCGGGAGACAAATTCCAATTCGTTCGTCTCGGTTATTTCTGCAAGGATTCAAAGTATGAGAACGTATTTAACCGTATTGTAGAGCTGAAGGACTCGAAACCGTTTTGATTATGAATGATTTAACAGAAAAAATATCACTTTTGAACAAAGCCGTAAACGAATCGAACCGCATCGTATTTTTCGGAGGAGCGGGAGTTTCCACCGAAAGCGGAATACCGGATTTCAGAAGCGTCGACGGACTTTACAGTCAAAAATACGATTATCCCCCGGAAACGATATTAAGCGGCGGCTTCTTTTATTCGCATACCGAGGAATTCTACCGCTTTTACCGTGACAAAATGCTGTGCCTTGACGCAAGGCCCAATGCGGCGCACCTTAAGCTTGCTGAAATGGAGCAAAAGGGAAAGCTTACCGCAATAATCACTCAGAATATTGACGGTCTGCACCAAAAAGCGGGAAGCAAAAACGTGTTTGAGCTTCACGGATCGGTTTTAAGAAACTATTGCATAAAATGCCGCAAAAGCTTTACCGCCGAATATATTTTGCATTCCGAGGGGATTCCCCGCTGTGACTGCGGAGGAACGATAAAGCCCGACGTTGTGCTGTACAGCGAACAGCTTGACCAGAATGTGCTGAACGGCGCTATAAGGGCGTTGGAGGACGCCGATATGCTGATAATAGGCGGCACTTCCCTTGTAGTATATCCTGCCGCGGGACTTATCGACTTTTTCCACGGCAAGCACCTTGCCATAATCAATATGTCCCCTACTGCCGCCGATAAATCGGCTGAGTTGGTTATTGAAGGAAAAATCGGAGAAGTGATGAGCAGGATTGAAATAAATTAAAATTAATTATATATTTGGAAATTTTTAGAAAGGTTTAAATAAAGCTATGAAATGGACAAGTCTTAACGATTTAAGAGAAAGCTATTTAAGCTTCTTTGAAAGCAAGGGGCATTTGCGCATGGATTCCGCACCGTTAGTGCCTCAGGGAGACAACTCGGTGCTGCTAATCAATGCGGGAATGACTCCCTTAAAAAAGTATTTCCAGGGCATTGAAACTCCTCCGAGAAAAAGAGTTACCACCTGTCAGAAGTGCATACGCACTCCCGATATTGAGAATGTGGGAAAAACCTCACGCCACGGAACTTATTTTGAAATGTTGGGAAATTTCTCCTTTGGGGATTATTTTAAGCATGAGGCGATAGCATGGGCGTGGGAATATCTTACAAAGGTTCTTGAAATCCCCGAGGACAAGCTATGGGTAACGATTTATGAGGAGGACGACGAAGCGGGAGACATCTGGGCTAACGAAATCGGAGTTCCCCGTGAAAGAATAATAAAGTTGGGCAAAAAGGACAACTTCTGGGAGCATGGAAGCGGTCCCTGCGGTCCCTGCTCGGAAATTCACTTTGACAGAGGCGAAAAATACGGTCCCTTTATCAACTTTGAACAAGCCGAGGACTGCGACCGCATAATTGAAATATGGAACAATGTGTTTACACAGTTTGACAACGACGGTCACGGAAATTACACACAGCTTGCCAACAAGAACATAGACACGGGAATGGGACTTGACCGTTTAGCCTGTGTTATGCAGGGCGTTGACAATATGTTCGAGGTTGACACTGCCCAAAACATTATAAAGACAATATGTGAGCTGACAGGAAAGAGCTATAAGGAAAACGAAAAGGACGACGTTTCTATCCGTGTTATCACCGACCATGTGAGAGCAAGCACATTTCTTATCGGCGACGGAGTAAGACCCTCCAACGAGGGCAGAGGCTATGTGCTGAGACGGCTTATACGCAGAGCCGCACGCCACGGACGGCTTTTAGGAATGAAGGAAAGCTTCCTTTACAAAGTTGCCGCAAGCGTTATCAGAGAAAACCAGACCGCTTACCCCGAAGTAAAGGAAAAAGAAGAGTATATAAAGAAGGTTCTCCAGACCGAGGAGGACAGCTTTAACAAGACTGTTGAAAAAGGTTCGCAGATTTTGCAGGATCTTATCGACAAAATGGACGTAGGCAGCATTTTAAGCGGCGAGGAGGTATTTAAGCTTCACGATACCTACGGCTTCCCTCTCGACCTTACTAAAGAAATATTGGCGGAAAAGAATCTGACACTTGACGAAAACCGCTTCCGTGAGCTTATGGAGAAGCAGAGAGCTACCGCCCGTTCAAATCAAGCGTTTAAGGGCGGCTGGGACGAGGCTTCCGTTGACGCATTCAACGATTTCTCCACAACGTTTATCGGCTATAAAGAGCTAAGCTGCGATACCGTTCTTAAGGCAATACTGAAAAACGGACAACTTTCAGATTCCTGCAGCGAAGGCGATGAAGCAGTCGTTCTCATTGAAACAACTCCCTTCTATGCCGAAAGCGGCGGGCAGGTAGGCGACAAAGGCACTATCAGCAGCGGTGACAGCGTAATTCGGGTTCTCGATACAAAAAAGCTTGCAGGCGGACAGTTCGTCTGCGAATGCAGAGTTGAAAGCGGCTCTTTCTATTCGGGAGACAGCGTTCACGCACAGGTTGACGAGGATTTGCGCCATGCTACCGCAAGAAACCACACCTGCGCTCACCTGCTCCAAGCGGCATTGCGTAAGGTGTTAGGCGACCATGTTCATCAGTCCGGCTCTTATGTAGATCCATACAAATGCCGTTTTGACTTCTCTCATTTCAGCGCAATGACTCCCGAAGAAATTTTGGAGGTTGAAAGACTTGTAAACAAAGAGATTTTGAAGAGCGTTCCCGTTACAACAGAGGAGCTTCCTATTGAAGAAGCTCAGAAGAGAGGAGCAATGGCACTGTTCGGAGAAAAGTACGGAAAGATCGTCAGAGTTGTTACCGTGCCCGACTTCTCCACAGAATTTTGCGGCGGTACTCACCTTACCAATACGGCGCAAGCGGGATTGTTTAAAATCGTTGCCGAAACCTCGGTTGCAAGCGGCGTAAGACGTATTGAAGCGGTTACGGGCTTCGAGATAATCAATATGATAAATACCTTTAACTCCGTAATGGCTAAAATAGGAGCCGCTATTAAGGCAACAGGTGATGAAGCAATTCTCAACAGGTGCGTAAGCCTTCAGAACGAGGTTCACGATCTTAAAAAGGAGATAGACCGTCTTAACAGTAAGATTTCCGCTTCACAGCTTAGCGGACTTTACGATAACATTGAGGAAGTTAAGGGTATAAAGATAATTACCGCCATGCTTAACGGAACCTCGGGAGACAGTCTTCGCAAAGCGGCAGACAGCATTAAGGACAAAAACGACAGCTTTATCGCCGTTATTGCGGGCATCAGCGACGACAAGGGCAACTTCGTATGCTGCTGCAGTCCCGAAGCAATATCCAAGGGCGCTAATGCTGGTCAAATAGTCCGCAGGGTAGCCGAAATCACAGGCGCTAAGGGCGGCGGTAAGCCTGATATGGCAATGTCGGGAATAAACGATTTGACTAAGATTGACGAAGCTCTTATGGCTGTTAAGGGCATTGCAGATGGAATGTTAAAATAAATCATCTTCTCAAAGCGAAAGGAGAAACAATAATGAACGATTGTCTTTTTTGCAAAATAATTGCAGGAGAAATTCCCTCGGAAAAAGTGTATGAGGACGATGAGATACTCGCCTTCAAGGACATCAGCCCTATGGCGCCTGTTCACATTCTTATTATTCCGAAGACCCATATAGGCGGCGCAGACGAGCTTAATGAGGATAACTCAGCCGTTACCGCCAAAATACTTACCGCTGCCGCTAAGCTTGCCAAAGAATACAGATTGGATAACGGATTCAGGATTGTGACCAATGTCGGCGAGGACGGAGGGCAGACGGTAAGACATCTGCACTTCCACCTTCTCGGAGGAACAAAGCTTAATACTAAACTTTGCTGATTATAATAACAGGGGACGCCCTCTCTTACAGGGCGTCCCCTTTTTTTCTTTTTGTATCACAAAAATATAATACTATTTCTAATTTAAAAACGTTCTTTGAACGTTTTTAAAGGTTCCGCTTTCAGCGGAACCGACGTGACTTCGTCACGTCAAGAAATAGTATTGAACGTACATTCCGCACCGCCTTCGGCGGCGTATTCGGCTTCGCCGAATATTTTAAAAACGTTAGCACGTTTTTAAAACGGAATTAGTATAAGCACAATTTATTCTATGCCGTATACAATCCGCAAATAATCTTCCTGCGAGCGCAGAGCCTCTTCAAGCTTGCCGGCTCTTTGCAAAGAAACAAAAATTGCCGCCGAACGTGCTTGACAATTAAGCGAACGACCGGGAGTGAACATAATATCCGTAAAAGCATCGTATTCAAGCATTTCTTTATACAGTTCAGGCTGAGAATTTAACGCCATATGATACAGCCAGTTGTAAAAAAAGGTTTTAGGTTCGCTCGGGAAATCCTCATTCCAAAGTTGAAAACTGATAATATTACCGCTTTCCCTGATTCGCAGGTCAGTTTTAGCCTGCTTTGACGAGCAATGCAGCAGGTCTGTGTAAGGTCCGCCGTTCTCAAAAACCTTTGCCGCCTGAAAAGCACACTCAACGGAATACGGGTTCTCATTTTTCGGCGTTATCATAAGATTGAATGCGCTCAGAGCTTCTCCAAGCGGGCTATCCGAAGCACTGGATATTTCTAACACCCGCTTTCCCGGCGAGGATAACAAATATGCCTGCTGAAGGCTTTCCATTGAAAGCTTTTTCTGTGCAGGAGAAAATCCCGAATAGAATTTAAAATCCGTAATTTTTTCATTGAAATAAGGGAATTTTTCGCTCACCTCAAAAACAGGTCTTTTTGCCATAAGTTCTCCTCTTATATTTTTTCCTCTTCCTCATAGAAGCTTCTGAAGCTGTTCCCTTCAAACTGAACAGGAGCCTTCCCTTCCTCTATAAGCTCAAGCATCGCCTTGGCAATCTTGGGATCAAACTGACTGCCCGAACAGCGCTTGATTTCCTCCACGATGTCGTTCTGACTCATTTTAGTCTGGTAATGCCTGCCCCCCGCCATTACGTCGTAACAGTCGGCAACGCAGATAATTCTTGCAAAATACGGAATGTCCTCGCCGCTGAGACCTTCGTTATATCCCCTTCCGTCATAACGTTCATGGTGATACCTTGCACCGTCGCCAATGCCGGGAATTGATGAAAAATCCTGGAGTATCTGACCGCCTATTGTGGGGTGACGCCTTACATACTCTATTTCGCTTTCGGTAAGCTTCCCTTCCTTGTTTAAAATGCTGTCGGGAATACCGACCTTACCTATATCATGGAGCAATGCTATATAGTATATTCTTTCCTGCTCATCTTCTGTAAGCTTTAGTTTCTTTGCAAGCTCAAAGGAATATGCGGCAACACGAAGGGAATGTCCGTTTGTGTACTTGTCCTTAGCGTCGATTATATGTGCAAAGGTTCTTAAGGACTGGTCAATAATGCTGCGGTATTCCGCTTGTCTTGCTTTAAGTCTCTTTGTTTTTATGCCGATTATAGTTATGATAATATATACAATGATTCCGGCGGCGGCAACCGACACTATTATCCAGAACCAAGCCCGCTCCCAGAGCTGATACTCCTTATAAACAGAAATGTCAAAGCTGCCGATAACGCTTTCACCGTCCTGAGACAACACCTCTAACAAAAATTCATAGCTTCCGCCATTAAGGTTTGTGTAGCTTACGCTCATTGGGTTAGAATTATAATGAAGAGTAGGTTCTTTATCAAAGCCCTTAAGCTGTGAACGAACAATAACCTCTTTGCCTGAAAAGCTGAGAGGCGCAAAATCAAAGGTCAAACGTGTAATGCCGCCGTCAACTTCTATATTTTTCGGAACCGAGTAAACCTCGCCGTCCGCATCTACCTGATTGACGGTTACAAGAAGCTCTTTTTCTTCTGTGTTCAAATCATCTATGTTTAATACGGAAATGCCGTTAGTTGTGGGCAAGTAAAATTTGCCGCTGTCCTCATCGTTCCATGTATTCGCATTGAGAGTGCCAGTAAGTCCGTAAGACATATCCAATATTCTGACAGACGTTTGTTCTCCCGACAATAAGCGTTCCTTGTTAAGTAAATTTATACCGTTGCTCTGTAACAGCCAGATATTGCCGTCCTTTAGCTGAATGTCAAAAACGCTGCCGGGACTTTTAAGGTAGTTGTCAAGCTTTCTGAACTGTGTAAAATCCCAGTAGAAAAGACTGTTTCCTGCGCTGATAAACAAGCCCTTGCCCTCAGTGTCGGGGAGCATACGAAGAACAACGCCTGAAGATAAGCCCTCGTCAAATCCGTAATGAGTTACATTATCCTCTTTTAAAGCGTAAAATCCCAATCCGTCGCTGCCTGCATAAATAGTGCCGTCATCCCCTTCGCAAAGACAAAGAATAATAGGATTGGTCAGACCGTCATCTACAGTGTAGCTTTTAACGATTTTATCTCCGTCTATTATTGAAACTCCTCCCTGTGTAGCTGCGGCAATTCTTCCGTCCGATAGCTCCAATGTCATTCTCGCATAGTTATCAGCCAATCCGTTCTCCTTCAAATAGTTTACCGTTTCCCGAGTGTTCGGATTGTATCTCATTAATCCATGCTGATAAGCGGTAGAAATCCAGATATTTCCTTTGCTGTCCTGCATTATCTGGCGTACACGCTCGCCGTCCAGCTCGGAGGTAAGCTCGTTTTCCACACGCTTATAATTTTTATCCAACACAATAAGCCCCGTATCGGTGCCGATATAAAAGCCTTCCTCGCTGTAAACCACAGAATTAACGGCTACTCCCTCAAGCTCGGCAGCGGTATTAAAGCTCTTGAACATTCCCTTTACAAGGTGTATAACTCCCACGCTGCTTGAAGTTAGCCACACATTGCCCTCATAATCAAAGCTTATATTGCCGACGGAGGCGGATAAAGCCTCGTTTATAAAATGCCAGTCAAAATCCTTGTCGAAATAGCCTACTCCGTTAACTCCGCCGACCCAGATACAGCCGTCCTCCGACTCAGAAATTGCATTAATCGTAGTCAGCTTCTCGGTAGAATACTCGGTGACATTATAGGAGCTGTCGGTGTGACTGTCGTCGGCTATCTCTACCTTGTAGACATAATTATCGCTGGTGCCAAGATAAATATTTCCGTTTTTGTCATTTCCGGCGGAATAAATGTCGGATTTAAGCTGTCCCTCCGATTTAAAGGAGCCGATAATGCTCCCGTCTTTTACTAAAAGCGCAATACCGTCGTCGATACAAGCCCAGATTGTTCCGCTCTTGTCTATTGACATACAGTAAACGGTGCTGCTGCATTTTTCTTTGTCAACATAGGAAAGCTTATTATCCTCCGAAATAACGGCAAGTCCCGAGGTAGCCCCTACATAGATTCGCCCGTCGCTGCCCTCTTCAAAGGAACGTATGGAAAGAAACTTGGTATTATCCTCAAATTCAATACGGGTAAATTCATTGTTTTCAAAGAAGAAAACACCCATATCGTT
>CAYMFX010000080.1:0-10569 GCA_964389845.1 uncultured Ruminiclostridium sp. | reverse complement strand
TATCTCCTCCTCAATGCACTTCACCGTCCCGTCAGCAAACTGCTCATAATGCAAATTATCCTCACCCTTGAAGATAATCGTATCATTCTTAATATCCTTTTCTTTCAGCTTACCTTCCTTAACCATTTGCTTTTTTTGCTCACGGATACGTTCAAGCAAAACAGAAGCTGGCTCGTCATTGGAGTCTTGGGGAACAAGCTTGCCCCTGATAGCAAGGTCAAGTATTTTTTCTCTTAACGCTTTTGTGTCAATCATAAATCAATTCCTCCAAGAATCTCTCGGAGCTTGGACACAGCATCGCTGATAGAATTAGCTTTTTCCTGCATTTCCGAAAGAAGCTCATTTACTGTGCGATCGTCCTTTTCCGCTAAGTCAATCCATTTGAAATCGAGCTTTAATCCGTCACGAGAATGCACCTCATCAGCGGTGAATTTGCGCCATCTTCCGTTAGAATTTTCTTCGGAATAAGTCGGAACTCTATCCCCGATATGACCTGTACAATAGCAATTTACAAAATCGTTGAGATGTTCTCTCGTCATAGGCTTGGTAGCAAGGGTATGTTTGATGCCTGTTCTGTAATCATACACCCATATATCCTTGGTTTCCTCGCCTTTTTCAAAGAAAAGCACATTGGTTTTTACTCCGTTAGCATAAAAAATACCTGTCGGAAGTCTGAGAATAGTGTGCAAATTGAATTCCTTTAAGAGCTTTTCACGCACTTTTGCTGTCGCATTTCCGTCAGTCAGCACATTATCGGGCAAGACCACGGCAACTCTACCGCCTGTTTTAACGATAGACATAATATGCTGTAAGAAATTCACCTGATTATCCGAAGTTTTTATAAATTCCGGTCTGTTAGCGGAAACCTCAACACTGCCCTGTGGTCTTGTACCAAAAGGCGGATTTGCCAAAATAACATCAAACATTCTGTCAGATGTATCAAGTAATGAGTCCTGACAAACAATGGGGCTTTTTTCAGTTCCAATATCGTGTAAATATAAATTCATTGAAGCGAGAGTTACAACAAGAGGCGTATTGTCTGCGCCAAAGAGTGCATTGTTTTTTAAGAAATTCTGTTTTTCAATTTCCTTGCTTTGTATCTTCATATGGTCGTAGGCGGCAAGCAAGAAACCTCCGGTACCGCAAGCGGGGTCGGCAACCGTTTCGGTAATTTTGGGGTCAGTTACATCTACTATAGCCTTGATTAGTGAACGGGGTGTGAAATATTGCCCTGCGCCGCTCTTTTTATCCTGTCCGTTCTTTTCAAGGATAGCTTCATAAATAGCCCCCTTGAAATCGCCCTCCATCATGTACCAATTCTCACCAGATACCATTTGGATTACCTTTGCAAGATGAACAGGACTATCTATTTTGTTGGAAGCCTTTGTAAAAATAGTACCGATAAGCCCTGTATCATTTGCCAATTCTTTCAATACTTCCTCGTACTTTTCAACTAAGTCGGATCCGCTAAGATCAACTAAGTCTTTCCACTTACAGCCATCGGGCAAAGTGCTGCCGAGCCCAAATTCTTCTTTTTCATTGTCCATTTTAAGAAAAAGAATATATGTAAGCTGTGTGATATAATCGGTAAATCCCACACCGGCAGAAGCAAGAACATTCGCAATGTCCCATACCTTCTTAACAAGTGTAGATTCGCTTTTTGTCTGAATATCTGCCATAATATTAAGCCGCCTTTAAAATAAATTTTGAGAGTTCGATAATTTCCGCAGCCAATGCAGAAACGCCGAAATTGGCAACCGCTTTACGCCAAAGGTCGGTATCAAAGGCATTAAGCTCATTTGCACTGATAGAGCCTTCGTCGATAATATATTCTGCAATATGCCGCATAATCTCCTGCTGTTCGGTTGTAAGCGTCCGTTGATTTTGTCCGCAGTAAAGCGTAAATCTTTGCGAATAGCTTTTCCGCAGGCTTTTCAGTGTGTCGCTTTTTTTGAAAGCATATCTGACAAGCTGAATCAGATTTGTAAGGATTTTGGCATTATTCTTCGCATCAAGTTCTTCGACACCGCTATTGACATCCAGTAACTTGTAACTGCTCCATATTTTATCGGGAGTAAACAACGGATTTTCGGAAAGAAGCTTATCTTGTAATTCTATAAGCATTGAGTGTGTAATAACCGCGTCTTCCGAATTGTAAATAATGCGTAAAGCTTCAATTCTATCTGCGTTTTCACTTATATATTTTTCAAAACTTTCAATGTAACTTTTTGCGGTTTCTTTTGAAAATCCCTTATATATGGTTTCATCTTTATCGGGTGCAATAACATAGTAGCCTCTGTGCATTTCAAGAAGCATTTTTCGGGCGTTTATATCAGAAATAAGGCAGAAAATTATACTTTTTCTTTCGGCATTATTATCGGAAATGCTGAGATACTCAGGCAGGTTTCCGTTCTCAAGAGCATTGTTTATGGATAATGCCAAATCTTTAGGCGAATATCCGAAAGATGAAATAAATGTTTCCAAATGCCTGCTGAACAAAGGATTGTTTTCATATCTGTTATAAATGGTAGCGCAGTAATCTCTCAATAATGCAAGGTTATCATCGCTGACTTCACCATGTGCAAGATGTTCGAGAAGCTGATCAAGTTTAAGGCTTTTTATCGTTTTGTTTCCACTGGTGGCAGACTTTGGAATAGACTTGTCGTGCTCAGTAACACCAACTGCGTCAACAATATAGAAACAATCTTTTCTTGCAGCATTGGGCGTTACCTCTCTTAACTTATCTTCGCTTAACACCCGACAGCCTCTGCCTTTCATCTGAGTGTACAAAACATCTGACTGCACATCATTCATAAAGAAAACAACTTCCAGCGGCTTCACATCTGTTCCCGTGGCAACAAGTGTAACGGTTACAGCTATTCGGAAATCCTTTTCTATTCTTAAATCACGAATAAGAACATTTGAATCTCCCGCAGAATATGTGATTTTCTGTACGAAATTCTCAGGAACATTGCCATTTGCAAATTTCTCCTTGAAAACCACCCTAACAGCGTTCACAATTTGCGTAGCATGATTATCGTCTTTTGCAAAAATAAGTGTTTTGGGTATGTATTCCCATTTTTCTTCTCTATCGGGGAATAACTCGGTATAAATAGAGTCACGGTATGCTTTAAGCACTTCCTCTATCTGACTGGGATTGATAACAGAGCGATTTAATTGCTTAGTGCTATAGTCAATTTGTTCATTGGCGGTATAAGTGTCAGAGTTTGCGCCGTCTTTTGTAATTTCCGATACGGTATCATCTTTATTGATCGTGCCGCCGTGTTCGGTAATGTTGGTTTTAATTCTGTAAACCCTTGCAGGTACATTGACCCCGTCTATAACTGAAGCCTCGTAAGTATATTTCTCAATGGTGTTATTGTTAAAGAATGCGTAAGCCTCAGGAGTAGGAGTAGCTGTCAAGCCTAAAATTTTTTCCTCACTAAAATAATTGAGCACCGACTGCCAGCGACCGTAAATTGATCGGTGGCACTCGTCTATAATAATAAACTGAAAATAATCAGGCGGAAGTTTAAGATTGTTCCCAAGTTCAATCGCCGATTCCGATTTTTCTCCGTCTGAAAAGCTGAATTGCTTTTCATCTTCTTTGTCTTCGCTGTCCTCTTTAATAGCCTGTCCTGTCAGAACTGCGAACAATTTTTGAATTGTGGAAATTATTATGTCACCTTTTACATCATCGGCAGTTTTCAAACGATTTATCTGATACAAAGAGTTCATTGGCTGCTGCTTTTCAGTGCGGTCAAAAAGGCTGAACTCTGTTTCGGTTTGCCTTGCAAGATTGTTTCTGTCTACAAGGAACAGCACTCTTTTTGTTGGAGTATAATTTAGCAGACGATAGGCAGCAAGGCAAGCTAAATAAGTTTTTCCCGAACCCGTGGCAAGGACAGCGAGGGCTTTCTTTTGACCTGCTTTCAACGACTTTTCAAGTTCAACTTCAGCATTGTACTGGCAATCACGAAGTCCCTTCTTTTCAAGCCTTGGTAATGCACCATATTCCGATTTTTTGCCGATAATCTGCAACATCTTTTTAGGCGAGTGCATTTCTGTCAGTTCTATATAATCGCCATCAGGGTCTGTGAGCACGTTTTTGAAAAAGATCTTTTTCCCGTTTGCGAGATAAACAAGAGGTATTTGTCCGTCAAACCATAAAGGATACCAGCTTTGTGGATTTTTGGAATATGCTTCAGCCTGTTCCGCAACTTCAACACCAAGGCTGTTTTCTTCTTTCTTTGCTTCTACAACAGCAATAGCCTTATCATCAACAAAGAGCAGATAATCACTTTCTGTATTGCCTTGCATCAATGCTTCTTTTACAGCAGCTGCATTGTTAGAAGTATATTCATCACGAGAAACAATATCCCAACCAGCATCTGTCAACTGTTTATCTATTTTAACTCTTGCTTTTTCTTCAGGCAGCACAATATGTCATCTCCTCACCGTATATTCAGATAGTTTTGTATTATAGGAAGTTAATATGCATATTTTATAGTAGATTAAAGTCATTTTATCTTTATGAACAAAAGGTTATCTACTTTTTGCTTCAATTTCTCATTTTACATTGTATCACAAAATTTAAAACATTTCAACTCCAACTATCTATATTTTTGAGAAGAACATATTGCAAAACAGCCTGAAAACCTATAAAAATCAGAAACTCTGTATAGCAGCGAAGGAAAGAGGAGAGCATACTCTTTTTTCACGATGTGCTAAAAATATAAAACAGATAAAGAATTTGTGCAGCAGATATTAAAATGTTTGCAGGATTTATGCTGAGCCTTTTAGTTCAAACAAAAGAGTGGCAGTTTTTTACAACGAGAACAGAGCCGATACAAGTTCAGCCCTGTTTTTGCTTTTTAGTTCAGGTCATCTGTTAACGGGCAAGTCGGATCCTCCATTACTTCAAGCATCACCAAAGCACCAAGGCGAAATCCCATAATGAAGTTTTCCCGTTCGGTAATCTGACTGATTTCTTCGTTGCAGTCCTTGTACTTTTCAAATATCTCCTTTTCCTTGTCGCTTAAATTTTCCATTAGATTATTGGCGTTTTTGGACAGCAGGTTTAATCTTTCGGTAAGCCGTTTGTTATAGCGCAGAAATTTGCTGCTGTCGTTGATATTGCCGTACCATAGTTCTTCTAAAATTCGCATGTTGCCTCCTTAATGAAATAGTGCGGCTTATATCGGAGAAATAGTCCGATGTTAAGCCGCACTTTGGTTTGGATTTTTGGATTTTGTAGTAGCATTTGGGTGTACCTCCTTGTTGAGATATACGATACCACAAAGATTTGGAGAAGTCCAGAGAAATTTTTGTTATCTGAGAATTTTTTAGAGTGGTCTGATATGCTTGGATATTAAGAACACTTTTTGAATTATTGATAAAAAGTTAATTCATTCAGAAGGTTTTTACTTGATTTTCTGAAAAACTCTTGACATTTAGTAAGCTTTTAGGTATACTAATGACAAAAAGGAGGGACAGCCATGATTGTCAGACCTTATTATTTGAAAATGCTGAAAACTTATCGTGATGTGCCGCTGGTGAAAATTTTTGCAGGGGTTCGCCGCTGCGGTAAATCCACTATTTTGGAAATGTTAAAGGACGACTTGGTAAAAAGCGGAGTTAATTCCCGGAATATTATAAATATGCGTTATACCTCGGAGGATTTTGACGAGGGTATGACCGATAAAGATATGTATAAGGGTATCAAGGAAAAAATGAAAGGCAAGGGGCGTTACTATCTGCTGCTTGATGAGGTGCAGGAGGTAAAGGGCTGGGAAAAGGCAGTAAACAGCCTGCTTGAAAATGACAATACCGACATTTATGTTACCGGCTCCAACTCCAAGCTAATGGGGGGCGAAATATCCACCTATCTGACGGGACGATATGTTTCTATTCCTGTATTCACACTTTCTTTTTCGGAATATTTGGAGTTCAAAAAAGAAAGCGGCAGCACCCCGAAAGAGCTGCTTGCCGATTACATTCGATTTGGGGGATTCCCTATTATTGCGTTGAACAGCTTTGATGAAAATTCCGCTTATCAGATTGTGGAGGGTATCTACAATTCAGTTATCACAAGCGATATTACAAGGCGGCACAGGATAACCGATTTTGATATGTTTAACCGTGTGGTGAAGTTTGTTGTGGAAAATGTGGGAAAGACATTTTCTGCCAATGCTATTGTGAAGTTTCTGAAAAGTGAAGGACGCTCCCTTTCGGTGGAATCGGTGTATAATTATTTGGAATGGCTGGAAAAAGCCTTTGTTATCTACCGCTGTCAAAGATATGATTTGCAGGGAAAATCAGTGCTGAAAACCCAAGAGAAGTTTTATCTTGCGGACGCTTCTCTCAAATACTGTATAATGGGCTTTAACCCAAAATCGGTTGCGGCAATGCTTGAAAACATTGTGTATTTTGAACTGCTCAGAAAAGGCTACAACGTATATATTGGCAAGAATGAAACTAAAGAGATAGATTTTGTGGCAGTGCGGCGTGACGAGCGTATTTATGTGCAGGTGTGCCGCAATATGCCGGAGGAATCCGATCGTGAGATTGCCAATCTGCTGGAAATCAAGGATCACTATCCTAAATATGTGGTGACGCTTGACGAGCTTGCAGGGGGGAATGTCAATGGGGTTAAGATTGTGAATTTGGCGGATTTTCTTTTGGCGGAGGATTATTAAGCAAAAATTTAGGCTCAACTACCAAAACGGTAGGTGAGCCAAATTTAAAAAACGTCATAACTTATGGGGCTGTTTTGTTTCACGCTTTCGCATTGCGGCTCTCACACTCTGCTGTCTACGCTTAAACCTTACTTTACGGTTTCAGCTCAAAAGGTGTGTACCGACTGCTTGCTATGCTTTCTCGGGTTCGGAATTTCACTGAATTGTATTATACTGAAAAGTTTGCGGAATGTCAAGCAAAGTTTTAAGTATTACTGAAATATTTGTATAATTTATATAAAACATTTCAGTATCAGTGATATAGTTCAAAAATTAAATATCCATACTCCCCTCATCAAGCAAAAACTGCTCCACACCAATATAAAGAATCCCTTTTTCATCATGCCAGGGAATAATATTATCCATGACCACCACAATCTTTTTAAAAGAATCCCCCACTCGTTTAAGCGACCTGACCTCCTGCTGCCGCTGTTCTTCATCTCCTACGGCAAGCGCAGACTGGATATAATACTTCTTGCTTCCTTTATTAGCTACAAAGTCAATTTCCAACTGTGCCCGCTTACTCTTTTTATTTTCGTCCTTATAGCAATATTCCACCATACCCATATCTACGCTGAAATCACGATTGCAAAGCTCGTTATAAATAATATTTTCCATAATGTGATTTTCTTCCTGCTGACGGAAATCCAGTTTTGCATTCCTCAGTCCCACATCGCTGAAATAATATTTTAGCGGAGAACCTATATATTTTTTCCCTTAACATCGTAACGCTCAGATTTATATATCATAAAGGCGTCAATGAAAAAATCCAAATATCTGCTGACCGTATCATCACTTATATTAACCTGTCGCTCACTTTTAAAGGTTTTGGCGATTTTCCCTGCATTGGTAAGAGAACCGACAGATGATGAAATAATATTTAGAATATCGTCAAGGACAGATTTATCGTGCAATATTTTATTTCTCTCTATAATATCGCTGATATATATTTTATCAAACAGCGAATGTAAATACTTTGCTTTTTCTTCATGGCTGTTTTTTTGCATTACTAAGGGGAGACCGCCGTAGGTGTAATATTCCTGCCAAGCGTCACGCTTATCACCTTTGTATGCATCATAAAATTCCTTGAAGGAAAGAGGACCTACTCTGATTTCATCACCCCTGCCCCGAAACTCGGTGAGAATATCGGAGGAAAGCATTTTTGAGTTGCTGCCGGTTACATATAGATCAATATTATCATGCTTCATAAGTCCAAGCACTACATCAACAAACCCGACCTTGTCCTCAGCACCTTCAATATAAGGATTCTGAATAGTAACGACCTTTTGAATTTCGTCAAGAAATACATAGTAATTCTTGCTTTCATCAGCGGTTAGGCTGCGGATATATTTGCCTAATTCAATAGGGTTTCGGTACTTGATATTTTCGTCATCGTCAAGAGCAAGGGCGATAATGCAGTCCTCACTTACTCCGATAGATTTCAGATAATTCTTGTATATGTTGAAAAGCAGATAGGATTTACCGCTTCTTCTTATGCCCGTAATTACCTTTACCAAGCCGTTTTCTTTCTTTGCAATCAGCTTTTCAAGGTACTTTTTTCTTTCTATCATAGTTGTACCTCTTTCGGATATTTTGCGTATTTACGCATTTTATCAGTGTCCATTATAGCATAGTCTGTCTGTAAAGTCAATATTCGTTTCGGAAATTTTGCGTATTTCTACAAAAATTCATATTACGTGTTTTTTACACAGCAATTTTTTATTATTTAAAATCAAAGACTTGACATAAAAATTTTTTGTGTTATAATGTAATGATTTAACCTTGATGTTGAATGAATAACAAGATGAAAAGGAGATTTTTATGTATCATTATATTGAGGACAAGGTCTTTTTAAAACGCATGAAAAATTTTTGCTCAGACATCATCAATCAGCTTGTACAAAGAATTAACAATGATGATATTATGACCGTTGAGGCTCATTTGGTGGGAAGTGGTGCAAAAAATCTAATAACGCAAAATGCTAACGAGCGAATCGATTTGGATTATAATCTTTCTGTTATTGAAGTATTTGGTATCAATTTTAATGACGGCAAAACAATAAAGGAGCATATCAAAAAGCATTTTAATGCAGTTCTGCAAAACAATGGCTTGAATGACTGTCAGGACTCTACTTCTGCATTATCTACAAATGAGATCTATTTCACTAAAGGAAATCAAACAAAATTTAGTATCGACCTTGCTATTATTCGTGAAAATCGTTATGGTTTGGAGAGGTTAATACACTTGAAAACAGGTCTTGTTATTTTTGATCAATGGTATTGGAACGAGGCACGGAATTCAAAAGATTTAGCAGATAAAGTCCGCAATATTAAAGATAAAGGTCTATGGCATGAAGTCAGAAATTTATATCTTGATAAGAAAAATATGTACTTACGCAATGGCGATCATAACCACCCGTCGTTTATAGTGTACATAGAAACTATAAACGAAATACACAATAAGTTTTTTTGTGATAAACCTGTTACTTTGCTTTTCACCACATGACTTTGTGTGTTCTGATCCCTAACCGCTCCTTGATTTTCCACTCCAAAAAAGATATAATCAGGCTAAAATCTACCCCATTCTAACCCAAATTCTAAAATCCCCCTTTGGTTTTCTCTTAGAACTCTCCAAAAACAAAAAAATCTCCCGACATCGCACCCTAAGCCGTTTTCAGTTGTTTGCTCTCGCCAAAAGCTTTTCAAAAATCCACTTTCCGCCGTTCCACCAACTTCCACTATCTTCCTCCACCCTCTCCCTTATTACAACTCCCTTTACTCACTCGAAATCGTTTGTGCCGTGAAAAGCACCGTGGGTTCGAATCCCACCGTCTGCGCCATTGCGGCTTTGACCGCAAGATACAGAATCAAAATGATATTCATCGTCTAATTTTGACCTATCAGATGGTTTCGCTTTGAAATTTGGCGAATTGTGCGGTATTATCAATGGAAAAAGCACAAGAACGAATAATTATACATAATCAAATAATTTATAAAGTTTTATAGTAATCTTATATAAACTTTATAAATATTCCATAAAATTTATATCAAAAACTATATAAAAATTAAAAAATTTATTTTAGTTATATTATTGACTTAGGAGAAAAATGTTAAATAATGAGGATTTACTTAATTACAAACGTAGAAAAAGACAAGCAAAAATAAAAGCAGCTCGTAAAGCCAACAAGAACAAACAAATAGATAAGCGGCTTGAGGTGCTGGAATTGCGTTGCAAAGGCATAAGCCAAAAAGAAATATCAGAAAAAACGGGATACCACCGTTTCTGAATTTCATGATGTTGTCCTTCCTTATGGTGGAATTTTTATTAGTCGGCTTAACGTTAAAGGTAATGCTTTCGATTTCAAGCAGCAAAATTTCATCCTCAAGTCTGTCTAAATCGACCTTGTTGCCTTTGGGCGGGAAATTGGGGACCTCTTGCATGAAGGCTTCAAGCTTTCGGAGGTGGGGGTTGGTGATAAATAACATGGTGTACTTTCTCCTTTTTGAAATAAAAAAGCCTGTAAGCAGTTATTTTTGTCTGCTCACAGGCTTTGTTGATAATATATAAAAATTGGTGTAAAAATTTTGTATGTTGAGAGTTCGAGTCATCTAAAAATCTTTTTGGTCACAACCTTGTGCAATAAAAAAAGCCTGTGATTAATTTCTCAATGATGAGAAATCAGTCACAGGCGTACTATACAATCTGTACAAAACAGAGTTGGAAAATTTTGTAAAAATTTTTTACGGGGGAGTTCGAATCCACTTTTGTGTCGAAAATATCTACGGAACCGCAATCCTGTTTTTCACAAGATTTATGCCCACAAATGGCTTTA
>CAYMFX010000079.1:4101-10576 GCA_964389845.1 uncultured Ruminiclostridium sp. | reverse complement strand
TCCCGATGAAATTCGGGAAAACGCTCGAAAGGCTATGGCAATTATTGATGCGGACAAAAACCTTAAATTCGTTCGTGAGCAGTCAAAAAGTCTTTCCGAAAAAGAGCTGAAAAGGCTTTGTATTCCTGCAATAATCGGATATGCCGAAAATATTCGCAGGGCTATCGCTGATGACGATTTGCTCACCATGGGAATACCCGCAAATATCAAGGGATACCAATATTTGCGGCACGCTATAATTTTATGTGTTAGGAACAGCAAAATGATAAACAGTATGACGAAGCTTCTGTATCCTGCTGTTGCAATGGATTTCAACACAACTCCGAACGGTGTAGCAGCTGCCATAAAAAAGGCAATAATTACCGCTTGGAATAGGGGAGACGCAAAGATGTTAAACTCATACTTCGGCAATACAACAAATGGCAGACCGACCAATATGGAATTCATTGCGCTTATCGCCGACAAGCTAAAGCTTCAGCTTAAATTTGAAGCCTGCGGCAAAAGGATTAATCTCAATAAATAATAAGTGAAAAACCCCGATGAATATATGTCAATCGGGATTTTATACGTTTTTGGTAATATTGCACAAATTTTTTGAAGTTTTCCACAGTTTCAACACCTTGGTGTTTTTTGGATTTTGCTTGTCAATTTTTTGGATTTTGCGTGTCAGACAACAATAGTGTTGAGGTCAACCTGTAATATTTGTTCGATTAGTGGGTAAAAAAAATAAGGGCTACTCCGTCCGGGGGTAGCCCTTATTTTTTACGCTGTAGCTTTTGTGCCATTTTTAGTAAATTTTTAGTAAATTAGGAGTGTGGGTATAAAATTTAGTTGAGTAAAGTGCCGTAGATGTGGTGATGATGCGAGTTTGTTGGCACGAGGAAGTTAAACAATATATTGTAAATACATTATACCACAAAATAAAAAAATAAACAACTACTTTATTTCGAGAATCGAAATTTTTTCCACAGGAATATTCACCTCGGACAAGAGAGCGTTTTTAATCTGCGCCGCCTGTGCCGCAGTCAGCCCGTCTGTTTTAACAATAACGCTGGCGCCGTTATCCGATAGGTAGCAAAGCGCATCGCCAAAGCCCTGAGCCTTCAAAACGCTTTCAATCTTGCTCTCGCTCTCAATATAGCTGCCGATATTCGCCGCATTCTTTGCCATAACCGCTAACTCTGTTTCCGTGGAATCTCCGCCGCCGTAAATCGCCTGAAGCGCCTCGATCGCCTCCGCACGGCTGGTCTGCTTATCTAACCTTGCCTGAGCGAAATACTCGTCGACGGAGCTTCCGTTTACCGCTACGGTGTTATCCCCGTTTGTATTGCCCGCTGCCGACTGTTCCTTCTCATTCTCCGAGCTTACAAATTTCTCATCTCCGTAATTGCCTGCGCTTTGGGATTTTTCATCGTTTACTGCGGGAACGTCGGTAGTAACTCTGTTCCCCACAAGGTAATTGACATAAACCGCCACTCCTAAAATAAGCGTCAAGCCTGCGATAATTATCTGCTTCTTTCCGATAATAAGGTTAAGTCTTCTTTTCTTCATAATGTAGGTCTCCTTTTCCGTAAATTAATTTTCAATATGTTACGCAAACCTTTGCAGGGCTTACGCCTAAGGCTTTGCAGGCTGCGTCAACGACCTTTTCCCTGACCACCGCATTCTCACAGCCCTTGCAGACGATAACCGCTCCTCTTACAACGGGAGAAACGGTTGCGGAAATATCCGAGGCTTTCCCTTCATAAAGATTCTCCTCGCTTTTGTCGAGAGTAATCATTACATTAATGTCGGACGTTCCTTCAATCCTGCTCAGTATTTCCGAAAGCCGCTGTTCCAGCTTTTTTTCATACCCGTCTATCTGTAATAAGGTCTCTTCGCCGCTTTTTTCGCTCTGCTCCTTTTTATTCCCTCCGCCCGAAAGGCTGAACAGGAATATAATAATAATCAGCGCAAGCCCGACAGCAAAAATAATTTTAATTCCCTTTTCGCTTTTAAATATCCCCGTCAGCTTTTCCATTTCCCTTCATTTCCTTTCACACCCTACCCGCAAAATGGGAGCAAAGCGTTCGTTATCCTTTTATCTCGGTAATAATCTCGATTTTATCTCCTACCTCCTTTTTGACTATCTTCTCGGCTGTCTCTGTATTCGACCCATTGTCGACGGAAAAGGCAAGCCGTACCTGCTTAATAGATATGCTGTAAGAGGACGAAATATCAATCACAACACGAATTTCATCACAGAAAATTTCATTCTCCCTCAGCCGAGCCTCAATGTTTTCCGCAATTCTGTTAGCAATCTCGTTCTGAGTGAGCCTGTAAGCCTCCTCCGAAAAATCCACATAAGCGCCCTCCTGCCTGAAGCTGTCGGAAATTCCCTCCAAGCTTAAATTATCCCTTTTGAGCATTGACACGCAGCTTAAAAGAAAAAAAGCCGCCACCAAAAACCCTATCTGCTTCTTAAAGCTGCTTTCGGGACAAAGAAGCTTAAAAATCCCTGTTGCTATGGCAACAAGGGCAATACCCAGCAATGTCTCCCTCATACGCCGCCACCGCCTATCACCAACATAAACGCCGTTGAAACAACGCCTACCGCCCAATAACACACCGCCATTGCAATAATAATTGAAATAACACACTCGCCGCTCTTTAAAAGCTCCGTTATCCTTGATATTCCAAAGGTTTCGCTTATTGCGGAAGCAATCATAAAAACAAGCCTGAACAAAATAAGAGTGACCAAAGCGGGAATCATCACGGCGGCGGAAGCAATAATGCCGTAGCCTCCCGTTGAAGCCTTTATAACCCCAATGCTCCCTTTAACGGCGGCAAGAGCGTCCGAAACAACGCCTCCCACAATGGGAACCGTTCCCGATACGGTAAATTTGACCGCCCTCATTGAAACGCTGTCCGCCGCCGCTCCCACCAACCCCTGAACCGACAAAAGACCGCTGAAAACCGTCATAATGAACACTAAGCACCAGTTGACTATTTTCTTTGCCATTTCCGCAATGCGCCCTATGCGTAAATCGGGATTCACCGCTCCCGCAACGGAAATTCCCATTATACAGCTTGAAAGAGGAAAAATCACCGCCGAAAAAATCTGAACAAAGGCTTGTACCGCCACCGTTATAATTCCGCTGTAGGCTGCGGCGGAGGCTGTCTGCCCGTTTGCCGCCATTATCCCCGCAAAGGCGGGAACATAAACGGATAAGAAGGTACCGAGTCCGTCAACGGCATCTTTAGCGCCGGCTATAACCTCCGAAAAGCCTGTGCAGATTATTCCGGAGCAAGCCAAAACCCCAACGGTGCTGAAAACTGCTGCAAGCTGACTGTTCCCCCCGTGCATGGACTCCATAACGGTACAAAGGATAACTACCCCCACCACCGAAACAAGCATTGTGACAGGCTTCCCCGCATTTTCGACCACTGTTTCCCAAATCATATTAAGCACATTGCCCACATTAAGCCCCGAACCGCCGTTTTCCGCCGTAACTCCCATATTGTCCAGCTCGTCCTGTGCCTCATCGGGCAATGCCCCATGAATACTTTCACCGCCGAAATCATATTTTTCTTCCTCGGTATCGGCGCTTTCGGCAAAAACCCCGCCTGCTAAAAAAAACAACATAATAATCGCCGCAAACAGCAATTTTAAAATTTTCCTTATTTTCATAACTCCTCTTTTTTAGAAACTTAACTGTTTAAACAATTATTTCTTTTTCGAATGAACAAAAAACCACCCAAAACACAATTTCAAAATCATCGCCGCAGGCGATACCGCAACTTTCAACTTTCAACTTTACACTGTCAACTATTTATCGCACCATTAACTGTTTTCATATATCAATCAAATCCGCAACTATTTCAGTCAGGCTCTTAAACATCGGCAATGACAAAATCAAAACTGCAATCCTTCCCGCCAATTGAAGCTTGCCCGCAATAGCGGTTTCCCCTGCGTCGTTACAGCAGTCGCAGGCGAGCTGTGTAATATAGCATACCGCCAGCGCTTTTATCAGAACCTCCCCGAACACGCTTTCAAGCCCCGCTCCCTCGGTAAGCTCTTTTATATAATCAATAACAGGCTCTATAACCGCAATGACCGCAAGAAAAATCAATATCCCCGTTCCCAAAGAAATAAAAAGCGAATATTCGGGCTTGTACTGCTTAAGAACCACCGACAGCACGGCGGCAATAACAGCCGTGGAAGCAATTATAACAATATTCATTTATTTTTCCTCTCAGGACTGCGCATTGGCACAATCCTAATATAAATTAAAAACGTCCTTGATAGTTTCAAACAAAGTGCTTATCTGAGTTATGATCATCATCAGAACCACGATAAGCCCGGCAATAGTAGTCATCATCGCCTGCTCCTCACGACCCGA
The DNA here is from genome assembly GCA_964389845.1 of uncultured Ruminiclostridium sp. Classification (GTDB taxonomy): domain Bacteria; phylum Bacillota; class Clostridia; order Oscillospirales; family Ruminococcaceae; genus Ruminiclostridium_E. Next base: position 6,194 of record CAYMFX010000079.1, on the reverse strand, counting down.
CCGCTGTAGCAGCATATTCAGCACCGCAACCACAATACCGATAGCCGCAATCTGAAAGATAAAATCCACGTCCATAAACACCCTCCAAATGATTCAATGTATGACAGTAAAAGGGCAAGTCAGACGGTGCTTCGGAAGTTTCCGAGGAGGTCAATTATAGCACCATAATTCCAACCGCCAGCCCGCAAAGAACTCCGACCGATTTGTACATTTTCCCCTTTCCCGAATAATCCGCCGCCGCCTGTTCCCTTTGCGCTCTTATCATCTCCCCGGTCATTTCCAAAAAAGAAAGCTGACCGCCGCAGTCGGTCTCTCCCAATCTGTCCCCCAATGCCGTCAAAAGCTCTTTGTCATGAGGAGTAATAAAGGGCTGACCTTTTACGCCGTCGTTCCATATCCCGTGAAAATTTTCAATTTCATCGGCGCTCTTAAAACAAGCTATAAACGCCAATTTCTCATACGCCTCATTGTTTGCCGCTTCCGCAAGTATTTTCACTATCTCGGAATTTGTATATCGTATTCTGACCTCTAATTCCTTTATCAGCAGCTCCGCCGCCGACATAATCCTTTCCCGCTCCTTCAACCGATAGGAAAAATACACCCCGACAGCCGTACCGAATAAAACCAAAACCCCGGAAAGAAAAATGTTCATATTGTTTTCCCTCTTATAATGTAACTACCTTTGTTATACGTCCGAATTTGCCGTTATCACCATTGCCGCCCAAGAAAGCAATATGACTTACCGCTCCCCGTTTAACGGCGACGCTTTCCATTGCTCCCTCAACCGAGCCGCAATGAAGAGTAAATATCAGCTTTACCCCGCTGTCGGCGCAAAGCCCTTTGGTCTCTCCGACCCCCGTTATCTCGTCACAGGCTATATATTCGGGAGAAAGGGTTCGTACAGCAATTTCTATTCCCTCCTCCCTATCATATCCGTTCAGAACATCGGTAAACTGTCCCACATTATTCTGAGGTATTCCGCAATAGGCAGCGGCAATCTCGCTGCGGCTGTCTACCAACGCTAACTTGCTTCTGTCTCCTATTATCCGACATAAATCTCTCAGCAAGGTGGTTTTGCCGCTCATAGGCTTTCCCGCAATAAGAAGCCCCTTGAATCCCTCACCCAAAACAATATTCCTCAGCTCCTCTCCGCAGCCTGCCGCTTCACGGGCAATTCTCACATTAATGCTCCCTATCTCCTTTATCCCCTCAAGAACGCCGTTTTTTATAACCGCCGTGCCGCAAAAACCTACTCTATGTCCGCCCTTAAGCGTTATGTAGCCCTCCCTGAGCTCCTTTTCGTAGCTGTGAATTGAATAATGGCAAAAGCTTTTCATACATTCACCGATTTCCTCTGACGAAACGCTTTTATCAAGGGTAAATCTCCCTCTCACCGTTTCAAGGGCAACATGCCGTCCCGCTCTGAGACGTATTTCGTAAATCTCCCCCATTCTGTACCTTGAACGGGCTATAAATCCGCCTACAGCGCCTAAATATGACAAAACGCCGCCTTCGTCGCAAATTCTTGCCGTAACCATAATAAACGTCCTTTCCTTTTCTGCTTGTCTATACTTATGAGAGGCAATTCAAATATATGACTTGACATTAAAAACAAAAAGCTATATAATATGAAAATGAAAATCAATTTCAAATTTTAAATTCGGAGAATACACAGAAAAATGAAAACGGAAAAAGAACCTAAAACCTATAAAACCAAGCAGCGGACAAAGGTTTTAAACTGCCTTATTGAAAACAAAAGCTCCCATATGACGGCGGACGAAATTGTCATAAAGCTCAGAGAAAAGGGAGAAGAGGTCGGAAAAGCCACCGTGTACCGCACCCTTGATAAGCTGATTGAGGAAGGAAGGGCGAGAAAGTACATTTATGAAGAGGGCAAAAGCGCCTGCTTTCAATATTTGGATAACGAAAACCGGTGTCATCTTCATTTTCACCTTAAATGCGTAAGCTGCGGAAGGCTGATACATCTTGAATGCGATTATATGAAAGAGCTTGAAAAGCACATTTCCGAGCATCACAAATTTACCGTTGACAACACTAAAACCGTACTGTACGGAGTTTGCGGGGATTGCGCC
>CAYMFX010000079.1:0-4091 GCA_964389845.1 uncultured Ruminiclostridium sp. | reverse complement strand
TGAATAAGACCATAACCAAGCTTTTAGCCCTTCCCATGCTTATTTCTGTTGTTTTGGGCAATGCCGCCTGCTCTCCCTCCACTAAAATTGATAACTCCGACAAGCTGAAAATTGTTACCACAATATTTCCCCAATACGATTTTGCAAGACAAGTAGGGGGAGATTTTGTATCAATTCAAATGTTAGTCACTCCGGGAGGAGAAAGCCATTCCTACGAACCTACTCCAAGAGATATAATCGCCGTAAACAACTGTGATATATTCATTTGCTCCGGAGGAGAATCGGACGTATGGTCAAACGTTATACTTAACTCTATCGACGCCGAGGATAAAATTGTCATTAAGCTTATGGACTGCGTTGAAACGGTGGAGGAGGAGAAAACCGAGGGAATGACCCATAAAAATCCTTTAAACGGGCATTCGGAGGAATCGGAAGAAGAAATTGAATACGACGAGCACGTATGGACCTCATTAAGAAATGCCAAGAAAATATCCGAGGAAATAGCTAAAGCAATGTGTGAGAAGGACAAGGAAAATGCCGGCTGTTACACCGACAATCTGAAAAAATATTCCGCTCAGCTCGACGCATTGGACAAGAGGTTTTCCGAAGCGGTTTCAAGCTCTGACGGCAAGCCTGTTATATTCGGCGACCGCTTCCCTTTCAGATACCTCTTTGACGACTACGGGCTGAAATATTACGCCGCTTTCCCCGGCTGCTCCACCGATTCGGACGTAAGCGCAAAAAATATGATGTTCCTGATAGACAAGGTGAAGGAAAACGACCTGAAGGCGGTATATTACATTGAATTCAGCGCCCGAAAAATTGCCGACACTATCGCCTCCGAAACGGGAGCCGAGCCCTGCTTGCTCCATTCCTGCCATACAATATCGAAAGCCGATTTTGAAAGCGGAGTAACCTATCTTGAAATAATGGAACAAAATCTTGAAAACTTGAAAAGAGGAATATTAAATTGAGCCTGATTGAATGTGAAAACCTTACAATGTCCTACGAAGGAATAACCGCACTTAAAAATGTTTCCTTCTCCTTGGAGGAGGGAGACTATATGCTTATTCTCGGCGAAAACGGTTCGGGAAAAAGCACGCTTATAAAAGGACTTTTGGGATTAAAACAGCCTGCTTGCGGAAAAATAGCCTTTAACGGCATAACCCCCCGACAGATAGGCTACCTTCCTCAGCAAAACGCTATACAAAAGGACTTTCCCGCCACAGTGAGAGAGGTTATTCTCTCCGGCTGCTTAGGCTCCTCAGGGCTAAGCCCCTTTTATACTAAGCAGCAAAAGCAAAATGCAGACAAATGTATGCGTCACCTTCACCTTGACGAAATAAAGAAAAAAAGCTTCCGTGACCTTTCGGGCGGACAGCAGCAGCGTGTGCTTATTGCAAGATCGCTGTGCGCAACAGATAAGCTGCTCCTGCTTGACGAGCCTGTTACGGGGCTTGACGCAGTGGTTACTGCCGAGATGTACGACCTTATAGGGCATCTTAACCGTGTACACAGCGTTACCATAGTTATGATAACTCACGATATTGCCAATGCCCTTAAATATGCCAATAAGGTTTTGCACGTTTCCTCCGAAGCCTCATTTTTCGGCTTAACGGAGGATTATATGAACACCGAATTTTACAAAAATATGATAAAAGGAGGGACCTCGATTGGATATTCTTGCTGAAATGCTTAGCTTTGATTTTATCATCAGGGCTTTGGTGGTGGGAATCTCGGTTTCCCTTTGTGCGTCGCTGTTGGGAGCCAGCCTTGTGCTAAAGCGCTATTCAATGATAGGCGACGGACTGAGCCATGTGGGCTACGGCGCATTGGCGGTGGCGGCTGCCCTTAACCTTGCGCCCCTTTCGGTAGCCATTCCGGTAGTTATCATAGCCGCATTTTTTCTTCTTCGCCTTAACCGAAGCAGCAAGCTTAAGGGCGATGCGCTGATAGCCATAATTTCATGCAGCGCCCTTTCAATCGGTATGATAGTTGTTTCCGTCTTCGAAGTAAACATTGATGTGAACAGCTATATGTTCGGCAGCATTTTAGCCCTTCAATCCGAAGATGTAGCGCTGAGCCTTATCTCCTCCGCTGCGGTAATCATTCTGTATCTGCTTTTTTACAATAAAATATTTGCCGTTACCTTTGATGAAAGCTTCTCAAAGGCTACGGGGATAAAAACCAATCTTTACAACGGGCTTATAGCGCTGCTCACCGCCGTGGTGATAGTGGTGGGAATGCGTTTAATGGGCGCCTTGCTTATATCGGGACTTGTTATTTTCCCTTCTTTAAGTGCAATGAGAATTTGCAAAAGCTATCGGGGTGTGACGATTTTTTCGGTGATAATTTCGATAGCCTGCTTTATAGTGGGACTTGTGACAACATTTTATCTGCCCGTGCCTACGGGGGCGTGTATTGTAATTACAAATTTAGCGGCGTTTATAATATGTGCCGTTGTCGGAAAGATACGGTCACTAATCGGAGTCTCATCTCAATAAGTTATTGAAACTATTGCTCCCCCATTTAAATTATTCTGAGTGCAAGCCAAAATATTTTTAACTAAACCCAACCTTTTCTCAAAAATATGTATCTATATTACAGCGCTGAAAAAGAAAGCTTTCATTAGACCTCCTCGGAAACCGGAGAGGTGCCGTATGACGCAGCAATTTTGCTGTCAGGCGAAGTCCGGTTTCCGCAGGAATACTGTATGTATTTCAAGGAAATCGGACAAAGCATGACAGCAAAAGAGCAAGTCAGACGGTGCTTCGGAAGTTTCCAAGGAGGTCAATTATAGGAAAGGATAGCTGTATGTATCAAAATCAAAATGACGAAACGTTGGTAATGCTTACCTTGGCAGGAGAGCAAAGCGCCTATGAGGTGCTGGTTGCCCGTTATGAAAATGCGGTCATTGCCTCCGCCGCCTCGGTTACCCATAACCGCCATATGGCGGAGGACTCGGCTCAGGACGCATTCATTACCGCTTGGATAAAGCTCAATATGCTGCGTGAACCGGATAAATACGGAGCATGGGTCTGCCGTATCGCCCAAAACTGCGCCAAAAAAACGGTAATGCGCTTTCAAAGCTTTATCAGTCTTGACGATCCCGATAAGCCCGCTTACAATGTTTCAGACAGTAAGCAGCCCGACCCGCAGGATACATATGAGCTGTCCGAGGAACACTCTCTGCTGCGTGAGAGCATAGAAAAGCTGCCCGAAAAGGTGAGGCGGATAATACGGCTTCACTATTTCGAGGATCTGACCGTGACGGAAATAGCCGAGAAGGTGGGAATTTCCGAAGGAACTGTAAAATGGCAGCTTCACGACGGCAGAAAACGTATCAGAAAGGAGCTTGGCGCCGTGAATGAGGAGTATAACGACACAATGGTACAGCGGGTAATGAAAAAGGTTGAGGAATTAAAGCTGTGGCAGTATAAAAACAGCAAAAACGGCTTTGAAAAGGTGTATAAGGAGGTTTTAAGGGAAGTAGAGGAGCTGCCTGAGAGCATGGATAAATACCATGCCTTGGCGGACGTTCTGATGAGAGGCTGGTGGTGGATTAGCGGAGAGAAAAACGACGCTTTGTTCGAGCGAATCCGTGACGCTGCCGAAAAAGGAAAAAACGACGATGTAATGGAGTTTGTTGCGGCAAAAGAGGACGAAAAGCTTTACGGCGGGGCAAGAATCGAGTTTATCAAAAACACACAAATTCCCCGCCTTGAAAAATCGGGTTTTGTTAAAGCGCTTGCCGCCGAATGGAATTGGTTAGCATACGCCTATTTTGAACAGGACGAACCCGAAAAAGGCTTTGAAGCGTATGAAAACGGCTTAAAGCTTCTTAAACCCTCCGATTTATATTATTCATATATTAAAGGGGCAATGGATACTGAGAAAAAATACCTTGCCGAATATAAAAACGATAAATTCAAAAAATGGCGCTCATTGTTCTTTGCGGGAGAATACAGTATAGCCGACGGAAAGCTAAGGCGCCGGGACAACAAGTTCTACCATAAGGGCGGTCTTACCTCGGAGGACCGTGTTGTTGATAATGTTTTTTATAACGCCTCTCTCTGCGACGGATTTTTTAC
>CAYMFX010000078.1:0-10632 GCA_964389845.1 uncultured Ruminiclostridium sp. | reverse complement strand
TTTTAGGAACATCATCAAGCAATATCCACTTCGCATTCTCTCTTTTCAAATTCATTTCAAGTGACGGTGCGCCTCTGCCGCTGATATGCAGCTTGACATTTTCTCCGTTTCGGGTAAATACAAGCAGTCCGTCCGCACAGCCTGCAATACCGTTTGTCCCTGAAATTAAATTGTTGGGATTAGAATCGTGTGCCTTGCGGTTGTGGTGAACAAGAATGATAGCAATCTCAAGTCTGTCCGCTAAACTTTTCAGCACAGACAGCTCCCTGTAATCCGCACCATATTTTGTATCAATAGTGTTTCTGATTTTTTGAAGAGTGTCAATTATAACCATTTTCAGATTCGGAAGCTTATTTTTACACTCTTGCAAGTCCTCCTCCAACCCACCGCCGATAGAATTGGCAATCAGTGTGAAAACTAAATTTTCACTCGGTTCGTCTGTCAGCCCATACATTCTCGATTGCAAACTGACAAAGGTATCCTCCAGTGCCATATACACTACTTGACCTTGTTCGGTTTTTCTTCCGAGAAAATCTTCGCCCTTTGCCACAGCAAGACACATATCCATCATCATCCACGACTTACCGATTTTCGGATCGCCGGACAGGATATGGAGTCCGGGATAAATCATCCCGTCAACTATGAACCGCTGCTTTTTCATCGGTGTGTTCATAATTTCTACGCTGCTGATAAGTTCTAACTTTTTTCTTTCGACCATTAAAATCCTCCTGCCGATATAAATATTTTTGAAAATGAAAAATCCCGCCGAAGCTATTCGACGAGATTGCCCTCTATATACCTACCGACACGAGAAAGGAAAATTATTCCATGCCGAAATGCAATTTTTAATTTTTGTATGTTTGCACAAAAAGACGTGCTGAATTTCAGTAATATTTACATGATTACTGCTTGACTAAATTTATAAATTCGGTTGGAGAAATTGCCTTTACTTCAAAATCTTCAAAGTCTTTTTTATTACGTGTAATAATATAATCACAGTTGTTCGTCTTTGCGCAGACTGAAACAAGACAGTCCTCAAAATCTTTTGCTTGTTTTTGAAATGCAACAAGGACATCGTTATTGGTTACGCTACATACCTTAACAATCTCAAGGACTTTGCCGACAGCTTTATATGAAAGCTCAGTACTGTGAGTGTATTTTCTGACGAGATAATATATATCGGTTACAGCCGATGCTGAAACAAATCCACTGATGCTGTGCTCCTCACACATTGATAAGACCTTGCAGGACTCTTCGACAAAATTTTCCCTTTCGAGCAAGACATCAATAAAAATATTTGTGTCAATCATTACCTTCATATTTGGAAAGGCGCTCCTCTCTCAGCGAATCAAGAGCTAAATCCTGAGGCGCATTTTTTATCAATCCGCGAAGAGTATCAACAGCGGAAATTTGCGGATTTACAACCTTTGCTACGGTTTTCCCGTTTCGTGTTATAAAAATATCTTCTTTAGCTATAAGTTCAAGGTATTTACCAAAATTTGTTTTAAATTCGGTAGCTGTTACAATCATAGAAACGCCCTCCTTTTTATCTTTTGATTATATTATATTCGATTTTATTCAAATTGTCAATATAAATCGAACAATATTTTGGCAATTATATTATATTTTCATTCGATTTTTAATTGTGCCCCGAAAAAAAGCTAATCTCAAAATAAAATTAGCTCATGATCTTTTTTAATAATTTTACCTAAATGCAATTTACTAAATCCTGATTATAAAAATTACTTCTCCCCTTTATAATCGTTTCTGATTTTAGCCAACCTTTTAGAAACCGTCCCCTGCGAAACCCCAAGCTCCTTTGCAATCTCACTTTGAGCACGCCCCGCCGCAAGCAATTCAAGTATCCGCCTCTCCTGCTCATCGGCATTCTCAATTATTTCCTTGAGCGCAACATTAGTTATAGCCAAAGTCTCAACGTCTAAACTCGTCTGAGTAACGTCTTCCTCATCATTTTCCAACAGCTCCTCTAAGGACTCAGTTTTTATTTTGCTGCGTGAGTGGTTCCACTTTCTTTCATGGTCAATCTTAGGATAGTTAGTGCTTATTCCATTCTCAAAGTCCTCCTCACAAGAGTATTCCTTTGATATTTCAGCAAGCCCTTTAATATCAACAGTCTGCATAAGCGCATTGACAGTGTTGTGCAAATACATATCAGCCAGCTTATCACAATTTTCCTGTGCAAGAATAGGAGCAATAAATGTGTTCATTATATTTTCAAACGCTTTTTCATCATGTTCTATGCTAATAATTATATCTGCAATCAATTTTTCAAGGTACTCACGAACCAATTCGGGTGGATAATCTTTTGAAAAACAAGCTTCGGGGTTTTTGATACCAAATTCTTTAAGCAGTTCTTTCCAACTTTTATGAACGTAGGAACGGATTTCGTTGTGAAACTCAACTTCTTCCAACGTGTATTCTGAATAGGACTTCAATGCAGTCTTAGTAAAATCATTTTCCTGAAACTGCTCCCTCAATTTTTCGAGAGTTATTTCTTCTTCGTTTAAAAGGTCTTTTGGCATTCTCTCTCCTAAATTTTAAATTATGATGCTTACATAAAATATTATACCGCAAAACAAAACGACTTTCATTACTTTTGCGATTATAAATCGCAAATCCTGAAACACTTTCGCCCTTTTTCGACAGTCTAAATAAATAGCCCACTTTTTAATAGGTGTTAAAAAATAGCTTTCTATACCCGTAAAGGTATAATATTAAATTTTCAGTGTAAAATATACCTTAAAAGGTGTATAAAATTTAAATTCTATTGACGAAATACCCAAAATGGTGTAAAAAATAAATAATCAAATCAGTCGAAGTATTACTATGAATCCAATTGCAGAATTTGTAAAGGTAAACAGGAAAGCGGCAGGACTGACGCAGGCGGAGTTTGCTTTGCGTTCAGGGCTTGGACTTCGCTTTGTCCGTGAGCTTGAGCAGGGCAAGGAAACAGTCCGCATGGATAAAGTCAACATCGCACTTGCAATGTTAAATGCCGAGGTAGTTCTGGGAAAGAAGGGGACCAAATGAGTGTTTTTAGATCAGCCTTCGTTTATGTGAGAAATGTTTTTGCAGATGCTCAGTTAAATTATCTATATTTTTAATAGTAGTTTACCCAATCTGGCTGCTTTTCTGCTACTGACTTCTCAATATAACTTATCCAATCAGCTACTTGTTGTAAGCGCTTTTGAAGTTCAAGTAAATTAATATCCCCTTCATCTGCTGCTTCCCAAAGATTTTCCATCGCATAAATTACTGCATCCCTTGGAAAGAAAACGCAATCATGGTCTAAATTGTTAAAAAGCGCACCCTCTCCACTTTTTTCGCACTTTCCATTTATTGCTATATGATAACACTCCCAACCATATATTGTTCTTATCATTCGATATCTGTCAGAATGTCCCCATCTTCTAGTATATACTTCAAATGTTAATTTTTTTCCTAAGGTATCATCACTCTCAATTTGCATAACTTGCCCATTACCTTCAATTTCATCCAGCATGGATTTCAAACAATCAAAATCGTTATAAAAATTTAAAATATCCTCTTCGGGATTTATTCCTCTGTTATGCAACAGATATTTATTAAAAATTGGAAGATGTCCCCAATGCAATACTTGGATAATATCTGATAGATTTTCTTTATACCTTTCAAATGCAAGATTATTATAACTATTGCTAATCGGTCCAAATTCGGAAATATACCTTGCATCAGCCTCTTTCAAAAGCGGTTCTGCAATTCTACTAGAATGAAGTATTCTTTTAATATATATCTTTTCATTATTTATCAACGAAAATTTGCCGTCAGATTCATAAAAGAAATTTTTTTCCCGAAATGCAAAATCGTACGCTTTAAAGCGAAAAACATTCTTCAATTCTGATTCTGAAAATTTTCTATCAATATCCCATTTTTTCTCTATAAGCCCCTTTGCGATAGAAATACGCAGATTTCTTATTCTAACCCATTCATCTGTTTCATAGCACATATTCGATTTCTCCTTAATTGCATCGGTTTATTTCAAGCACCTGACATCCTCCGTGACATAAGTCATAATCAGCACAGTTTGCACATCTAAAAATTGGTGTTTTTTGGCTAGATGGGCAATCAAGCAATTTTCGCATTTCTACAAATGCCCTCCCCGCTTTCCAAATTTCAACTAAACTTTTCTCTATGAGGCTCTCTCCATATCTAATTTCATTGCAAAGAAACGAACATGGATACATAACCCCCTTTTCTGAAATAAAGGCAGAAAAACGCCCTGCTTCACAAAAATCAATGCTTTCTTCTAAAATAAGTTCTTTGTTTTTCATTAGCCATGAAATCATGCAACTGTCAAAGCCTATCCTGCATTTTTTAAACTGCATAACAACATTTAAAAAATAATCCCAATTCTCATCATCTTTAAGCCCATCATAAATTCTGCGCCCTAATGGTTTGTAATTAAGAAAAACAATTGCATTTATATTCTCCCAAGGTAAGGTGGAGGAATTAAGCAATGACAAGGCTTCAAGAAGCGATTCATTATGCAACACAAAATGAATGTTAAAGCAAATATTGTGTATTTTGCATTTTTCCATTACATCAAGTGCATCGGTGTATGGTGCATACCAGCTTGCAGCGATGGCCCCTCCGTACATTTTAGTAGCCTTATAAATTTCCTCTGACATTCCTTGACCATTTGTTGTATAAGAGGCAACAATGTGATGTTCCCTTGCAATTTTTAAAAAATTAATAAAATCCGGATGCTGATTTGGATTTCCACCGCCCAAAGCTATTTGCTGTATACCTGCTTTTTCCGCTTGTTGCATGATTTCCTCGAAAAATGATAACTTCATAAAACATCCTTCAATATTAGTGTTACGATAGCAAAAATCGCAACCTCTTTCGCAATAATCTGTAATAGAAATATCTAAGAGCTCTGGTCCTTCTTCTCTCCAAAACGGATTACCACCATTGCTGTTCCATCTTGCAGCTATTCCTGTCGTATTATCAAAAAAATGATAATAGTTTTGTAATTTATTTCTATGTAATCTTATCATTACCAACCACCGATACTTCCATTAAAATATATATCATCATCAGATATAACAAAACTGCGAGAGCAAAAATATACCTCTGAACTATTTTCTGCATCAGAATATAGTTTACCATAGTATATGGTGCTACCATCAGCCATAAGTTTTTCAATTATCTCTATCGTCTCAGAATCAAAACCCATTATACTAAGGAATTCCGAAACAGAACGCTCACTTTCTCCTTCTTCTTCCATAGATTTATGAATCTCTTGCTTTTGATTATCAATTGATTCAAAGAGTTCTTCAAAAATAATATTCATAGGGGACTTTCCAGTTGCACCTATTGCGGACATGAATGACTCTTTTTTCCATTCATTTTTTAATGAAATCAGAAAAGATGTTGATGAACTATTTGTGATAAAACTATTTCTAATTTTCATATGCGAATCTCCTCCAAAAACTGATTGAACAGAGGCAATTTTTCATTGTTATATCCGATAAGTTCTTCAATTCCATCTAAACTTTTTTGCCTTAATTCCCAAATCGTATCGCCATCCGACAAACTTACATAGTCTATAAAATCATATTCAAAAGTTTTATATTGATAGAGAAACTCTCGGAAAGAATCATACTCTTTACTATAGTATTTATTATAAATATGTTTTAAATCAACTGCACCTTGAAAAAGGCTCGAAAATATCTTTTTAACCTCTTGATCTGCAAAAGAGCCTTTTCTCATTCCAGTATTATCAAATATTGTTTCTATTAAGTTATTCATCATTATCCCCTCAGGGGTAATCAAGTAGTAAGCATTTGAAACATCAGAAATTGTTATAATTCTCATTTTTCACTCCTATTACATATCCCATATTGAACCAAATTCTTCATTAACTTTTATATAATCCTTTCTTCTGAGCCTTTTATCAAGCAATTCCATTAGTCTTGTCAAATTTTGATTATTTGCTCCTTCTCTAATCAAAGCTATCAATATATGTCGTATGTTACAACAGATAAGAAGTGGGGCATCTCTTTTTTCTAAATACATCGCCAAAGTTTCCTCCACTGTTGTAGGTGACGTCAAAAATGCATTTACCCACAATTTTTCTATTTGCGATGGGTATATAGTTGAAATGTATAATGATAACTTGAGGAAAGAAACGTTTTTCTCTATAAACTCTGCGTTATATTGGTGTTTATCAAAAAAAGAAATTAATTTATCGCAAGGCAACACTGTTCCTTTTATATTACTCTCTATCCCATACCTATCCTTTGTTGTCATTATAAAAAAATCTCGTATGATTTTTTCAAATAAGCTCTGATTATCTGCCAATTGATCCAAAATATCAAAAAGAAGTTCTACATTAGTTTTCGAAAAATAGTTTCTATCTTGGCGCATAAATAAAAAAATTGCAACTTGAGAAGAAAATTTGCCATCGTTTAATATTTCATTTTTAAAATTATTAATATCATCTTGACTAATGTGTGCTTCTTCTAGTTCCCAGACATTTTCCCAATAGATGCGGTTGTATTCTTTGCACCTTTTAAGAATTGGCAAAATGTCATTTTCTTCAGATTTTGCCAAGAAGAATGTATAGCGTTCAACGCCTTCAAGAATAGTCCATGTTTCTGAATGTGCTCGATTCCACCATTCCAAAAAATATTTTTCGTCACAATAATTCTCTAAAATATATTTTGTTATACAATAATCACGAAACTCATCGAAAGTAAAGCTGAGCGCACTGGTAGTTTTAGGAATAAAACCGTTTTTAATCGTTGTTTCTTGCTTGAAAAGCACATCGGATTCAAGCATTTTGTCAATGATAAAAAGCTCTTCCTCTGATAACTCATCTCTCGGGATTTTGAAAAACCGCTTTTTGTTGAGCATTAACTGACATAAGTGATTCATAAGCTTATCAAATAGCCCCTCTTTTGAAAAAGAACTTTGCATGGCAAATTCCGCTCTTTTAATTTCGTAGTATTTTTTAAATAAGCTGTATTTATGGATGTTCCACATTATGACCTGTTTTTTTCCCTGGTTAACTTCACAGAAAAAACGAAGCAGAAGTGTATCTTGTGTTAGTATATCATAAGTTTTGTCTATAAGAGTATTCTCTGCAATATCTACTCTAAAGTAACTCAAATATCCTCTAAAAATCCTGTGCTTAAAAGTATCAGATCGAGTTGTCATATTCATTTTGTGGAAATCACTTCCCAGTTCTTCGCAGTTTATCTTTCCAAAACGTTCTTCCAAAAGTTCATTCCTAGTTGACATGATTACCTTCATAAAAGGAAGTTTTTGTGTTTCCTTTAGAAAATCGACCATGTAGCCTTCAAAATCAGCAAGTGCAGTATTTTCGTTCAGTCCATCTATTACAATGGTGACTGCTCTTTGCTTATGCTTATATATGTGCGTTAATACTTTATTTGCATATTCCCATGTATATGCTCCATCTATAGTAAGTCCTTTTTTTATCGTGTCCATAATTTTTTCACGAAAATCATAGGCATTATAAAATAAAACAAAAAAATTCTTTTTAAGCAGAAAATTTCGTGTAAAATCACACAAAAAATTAGTCTTTCCCTGACCGGCATCATTTGTAATTAAAATCGTTTTATAACTCAAAAAGCAAATCTCTTTTTGTATGTGTTCAAGAACATAGGCAACTGAGTAGTCGCAAATGTTTGAACCTTTGTACCAACTCTCGATTGAAACATTTTGTTTCTCTCGTCTTTGTTTCGCATTATTTATTCTTTGAATTGCATCGTTTATACGCTCTGCTATTAGTTCACTAATTTCAAAAACTGTATGGTTTGAAAAATATTCTTCAATATCAGAAAAATCAAGCGGCTGTTCGTCTTTGCAAATCAAAAAGCTGTTAATGTTGTTTAAATCCAAATTTGCAATTTCCTCTATAATTTTATTTACAAATAAAGCTGGTTCCGAAAAATAACGAAAATTTTCCTTGTAATTTCCCTCCTCTACAAAAATATCCGGAATATACTTTTTGCTACTAATATTTTTTTCGATAGCGGTTTCTGAAAAACGCTTAGTTAAATTCTCAAGATCTTCTATATATTGGGTTGAAGCATAGAAATTCAAAGGCAGAATATCCTTAAACATTGTTGTAGAAGAAAATGCTATCCCAATACGTCCCATTTCTTGATAACTCTGAACTTGAAGTATTCCTATTATTCGATTATTACATATTACAGGAGAACCTGATAACCCACGATAATTATCTCTACAACCTTCTTCTATGTTTTGCAGTTTATAATCCCATTCGTCTTCTGTGTTCCCTGTGCAAACTACGCCTTTTCCAGACATCTTATGATGTCGTTGCAAGTCTGTGATAAAACCTTCCACACACCATTTTGTATTTTGATCCAGACATTCCTCATCGGTAAAAAATAATTGTTCGTCACATTTATCATTCTTTATTTTGACAGATAATAAAGCTGCAACATTATTCTTTTTTTTAACTAACGCTTCTTTTTCTTCTCCATTCAATTCAATTGTAACTCTATCTCCGCACAAAACATGTTCGGCAGTTAAAACAAGATTTGGAGGCAAAAAGACACCACTTCCAAAATATACGTTGTCACTCTGATATGCCCTAACCTTAACTACCATCACCATTTTTTCCTTTCTGTTTTAATCATATCAAGGGAATCTCCTTTTCTTCAAATTCTGCTTTAAAATGATATTTTTCTTGAAATGATAATATTTCTTCTTTCCTTTTTATGCTATAATTAAAATAAATTTCATCGAAACTGCCCATAATGATTCTAGCCAAAAAATCATCTTCAGGATGACCATGTTTCTTTCCATTGGTGGAAATTAGTAACTTTTTGGCTGTTGTACACTCTAACCATGCAAGATTTGGTTTTGTTGTTCCGTGATGAGACACCTTTATTAAATCATAATTTGATTTTAATTGACCTTTCCACAATTCGCTTTCTGAATCACCCATAAACAAAAGCTTTAGCCCCTTATATTCAATTTCAGTTACAATAGAGGCGCAGTTTATCTCATTCATTTTGGCCATACTTGATGTACCAAGCCATTTCAGAACATCGATTGTTCCTGCTGATATTTCTTCTGATAAGATTTTGCCGATCGCATCTTCACCTTGATAAAGTGCGATTAGTTCTAATAATTCTGCCAACTCATCTGTATTATTACATATGCAATTGTCTTTAAATATTATTTTTAATTCCCAATTCAGCCTTTTGCGAAGTTTCTCAATCTCTTCATGCTTAGGAGATAAGATTGTTATTTCGCAGTTATTAATGCAATACTTTTGATTTTGGGCAATGCATATATTTTCAAATCTGCTATTGAGCTTATAACTATTTTTCAAACAAAGTGTTTCAAACATCTTGCTTTGTTTGGCTGATATATAACCACATTCGCCATGCAGCTGTTCCTTTAAATCCCCATATACTTTCATGCGCTTTTTCAATACGCTTTCCGATATTTCGTTTGATATGAATTGTTGTATTATTTTCGAATCTATAATAGCATTTAAGACTCCATTATGCCATATCTCATCCACCTGTATAATTTGTGGATTATTCGCATTTCCATTTTCTTCAATAAAACTGATTGCCCCAGAAATATGATCCTCATCCAAGTGTGTGATTATCATCAATGATATTTTACAGCCATCTTGTGCTAAATCTTGAAGCAATGGCTTTAATTCCTTAGTATATGTAATCGGATATCCGCAGTCAATTAAAATACAGTTTTTATCATCAAATTCCAAGACAAAGCAATCTCCTGATTTTGCAGGTAAAAAATGTACAACACATTTTGCTTTTCCATTTTTCAAATAAAGCACCTCCAACAATGCATTTGAAAGTTATCTGTAAAGTTTTGTGCAATTTTTGAGAAACATGATTTAGGCTATTATGCCCAATATTCATCCAGCATTCCTGAATATATGGCGAATTTCATTGTGAAATTAAATATCCTTCGGTTCGTACTCGGAGTAGAAATTTAAGCTACCTTAGTAAAATCTGTTTTTCTGAAACTGGGTCTGCAATTTTTCAAGAGAAATTTCCTCTTTATCAAGCAAGTTCTTTGGTATTTTATTTCCTAAATTTTAAATAATGGTATGGGGTACTCATCTTGCACCTCATATCTGTTAACACTCATCATGTAAGCGTTATCTGGCTGAATTGCCTCGTCTGTTTTGGCATACAACAGCATACTGGATACATCATGGGGGATATTTTTTAATTCAATATCTTTATTCTTCACATAAGTGAATATCTGATATAGATTATTTGAGTACAAAGTATGTGTATTATACTGCGCTTGCGTTATGTGGGCATAGTATTTTGCATCGATATTAATACCTTGCTGTCATAGGAAAGTGTAATGTCACTTTGCAATAATCATCAACCTAATACCGAAGCCATCATCAAGTGCCCATGGAATTTGAGAGGCATGTGTATTAAAAACCGGATATTCCTTGATGTAATATTCTAAAATAAACTTCTCATAAAATCGGCCATACACTGCTCGTCTATAAAGGATGCAATTTTATAATCGCACAATTCAGTGGTTAAAAGCATTCTTTCCAAGATAAAC
>CAYMFX010000077.1:0-10992 GCA_964389845.1 uncultured Ruminiclostridium sp. | reverse complement strand
TTTTTTTGTTATGACAAATTTTTCTTTGTCTATACTTATAGCGAAATAGACCCCCACGGCGTGACACTTTTTTAAGAAAATTTTTCAAAATCGATAAATTTTGTAGAATGTGCTAATTTTATAGTCAAGGTATTGTCCAAATTGCCGAAACAAGTAAACCGTAAAACCTTAGTTGTTCAGCCCGCTCATAAGCTGCTTATTCAAAAGACCTCGTCGTTAAAGCAAATTTTCAAATGTTAATACACGTTGCTTGCGGCAACGGGGTATATTTTGTATAATAAAAGCAAGAAATTAAAGAGCTGAGATTTATGGTTTTTATCATAGTCTTGTCCTTTCCGAATTAATATCGAAAGCAATATCACGCTTAAATTTTTTAAGAGCAGCCACAGCAAGTATAAACGTTACCCCGCAAAGCGCCGCAAACAGGATAAGCACAGGTATCACCGCATTGGGATTCCACATACCGTTGTCAAGGAAAAAGAACCTTTTGGCGGCGCTCGGCTTGTCCTGCAAAGCATAGACCTCGCTGTAAAGCTCCTGACTTTGCGCCACGGTTAATTTGCCTAACGTTTGGATATAATTATATACTTCGTTTTCCATATTCTGCATTACGGGCATTTGCTCGATAAACCACGTTCCGAGTTTTCCCATAATAAGCTGCTCTATCCTCACCATTCCATATGCTATTGCGGAAGCTGTAAGCGGCACCTTTAAGCTGCTGAAAATAAGCTTTTTACTGATAGCGGAAACGGGCGCTCCCACCGCCCTTAAAACGGATACCTCATACTTTTTGGAACGTATCTTCATGCCGATTCCATTAAAGTATGCGGCAAAGCCCAGCAGCGACATTATCACAAGCACCAGAACGATACCGCCCAGCTTAGTCATACGGTTTGTAAAGACAGTGAGCTTTAATTCCTTAAGGGACGTTACAGACGCTTCGGCGGAAAGAGGAAACGGTGCGCCCGTCACTTCCTCGTAAGCATAGGCTTCGGAATATGAGCAGCTCGGCGCTCCCATTGCCAATGCGCCTGTGCAGGTAGTGAGAAATGTGTATTTTCTGTCCTTCTCGCATACCGCTTTGCGAATCACTGCGGGAGCGTCTTGGGGTATCTCCAAAACAGCGCCCACCGTAACCTCGGTGCTTGTGATATTTCCCACGCCGTAGCCGCCCGTATTTGCTTCTGCCATATAAAGCGTTACCTTGTCGCCTGCCGAAAAGGTTGGTGCGGTCATATCGTATGTGATAAGCACTTCATTTCCGCTGTTTATTGCGTTTATATTTATTGCACCGCTTTTGACATATTCGGACAGCTTGTTTATCGTGCCTGCGTCGGCAAGCCTTGTGGCTGCTTGGTACATATGCTTTGAACCTAATTGCCCCTCGTCAAAGAAGCTTTGATATTTCTCCGAGGAGGTTTGGAGAAACGCCCTGCGTACAGTTTCGTCTGACAGGTCTACTTCATTTCCGTAAGCGTCCACGGGTTCATCGGAGGCTATAAAAAGGTACTCCATTTTTCCCGTAGAGACAGTGTCCTCTGGGAGCTTAGCAACGGTATCGTCACCAAAACCCTTAGCGTCATCAGAGTTTACAGCCATGAAGCACTGCGTTATATCATTGTCCTGATGACCTATGCCTACGACGGCGGGCGATGTGCAGTGATAATATTCGGCAACACCCTCCTCGTTCATATCAATATCCCCTGCGGTATAGTCGTCTGCCTCAAAAGGCATTACCAGATAAAGCACCATATTTTCCTTATTATTCTGTGTGTAGTACAGATATGTGTTCACGACGGAAAAGCAAATGAGCGTCAATGCCGCTGTCTGCAAAATAGTCACGCTTTTATGTGCGAATACCCGTCCGAGGCACTTGGAAAGCGAACGAGGCTTTTTTATCTTTCCGTGTTTTGCGGGTTTGAGCTTTGACGTCAATACGCAAAGCAGATATGCCGGCACTAATACCGCCAATGAGCCAAGCACGGTGTACAGGAACGGGTCGTGGGTGTGATTGATAATGATGTAGTGCGACGAAAAGCCGCCGATCGGAGGTTCGCCCGCAACATTAACTTTATAAGCGAAGATACCGCCGTATGCCGCAAGTCCAACCACAAGTCCGATAGCCGTTTGCAGCATGGCAAACATTGCACACTCAGCTGCATAAAACCTTGCAATAACGTTTCGCCCTGCTCCTATCCTGTGCAGCACGGCAATCCACTCGGCTCTTTGTGCGAAAACGGACTTCATCATGGAAAACACAGACAAAATGGCAATTACCACTCCTATATACGCAGTAAACATAGAAAATTCGGTGTTGTCGCTGCCATTCAACACCAGCCCGCTAAAGTAATCGGCGCTGTTATAGTCATAATTGCAATATATCCAACTGTCCTTGCTATCGGGTGGGACTATTTCTTTCAGAATTTTTTCATACATTTCCCGCCCGTTAAGCCTTTTTGTGTCTCCGTCAAAGTCAGGCATAATCTCATTATAATAATTTCCTAAGAAGTCGATGCGGTAAAGCGGCGTTTTATCGCTTTCGCCTACAAATATCGAGGGTAGCTGATGATGAAAGTCCTCCGAGCTATGGTTCTGTAATCCATAGCGTTCATATTTGCTGCTGTCTATAATGCCGGTGACAGTGTATGCCTTATCGTCAAGGGTTATGGTCTCGCCGCATTTTCCCGTCCAATATAGGGCGTTTATGGTATCAGTGTCTAACATTATCTCGGAGAAGGTTTCGGGCATTCTCCCTTCCTTAAGGGGAAGATGATACAGATTGTGTTCGTCATGCAGAGTGCCGCAAAGATAGCGGTTTGTCACGGTTCCTATTTCTCCGACGACATTGATATAGCCGTACGTATATTTGCTTCTGCCCTCCACGACCTTGGCAAGCAGCTCATCGTCCGAATTGCTTATGATTATATCAAAGGCGCCTTGTCCATTTTGACGGTTGTTAAGACCTCGTGCATAAGCTTCTCTTTGCTGAATAAGGACAACGAAAATAAGCGCCGCCATCAGAGTGCCCGAAAAAATCACTGCGGCAAGGTTTCTTTTGTGCTTTCCCCAATATTTCAGAATAAGATATATAGGTGTTTTCATATTATTAGCTCCCAAAACACAATTTGCAAATCATTCTAAATTTTCAATTTGCCTATAGCATGATTTGCAAATAGTATCAAGCGCCGTTCCGTCGGAGCGTGTGATTACTCCGACGGGACAACGCTGGTTGATCGTTTATGCGGAAACGATTCGTCGTATCTATAATACTCTATATTAGGTCTTAATCGTACCAATCGAAGATAAATCACTAATCTCAAAGTAACCACTGACACGCTTTGTGCTGTCGGTAGAGCAAACAGAAACAGTGTATTGACCCGCTCCAAGTTCCATATAAGTAGTGAGCGTTGTCGGCATACCCAAAACATATGCGGGAGTGGTGAATGTTTCACAAGCTATAGCTTCATTGTTTTTATAGAATTTTATCGTTGCCCTTGGAACAGCGACAGTAAATTTGCAATTACATCTTGTTTTGTTGTTGAGAGTAAACACCGCCGGGGTAGACATTGCGCCTGCGCTATTACAGTTAAGATACTCGATTCTAACTGACATATTGCCCACCGAGCCTTGAGGATAAAATGTTATTCTCCCCTCAGCAAACGCCGTAACGCTGAGCGCTGCAAACATCATAACAACTGCCATAATGATAGCCGTTATTTTCTTAAAGCATTTTGTTTTAGTCATAATAAAAACATCCTAAGCTTTTTCCGAAAAATTGCTCTCCGAAATTTCGTTTCGCCAAACCTATGCCTTGATTAAAGCACAATCAGCAACACATGTAGAACATTTAGCTATTTGTAAGATTGCACAAATTTCAAAGCGTTTTTGGCTTTTTTACTTCAGACCGACCTCTCATCACTGTAAACTGTGATAGTCTCGGTCTTGCCATACTTGTCCGTCAGAGTGAAAATCGTTTTCAGCCGATATTTTCCGCTCTTCAGACCTGTTTTAGTGTTCGACATAGCTGCTGCCTACTTTCTTTTTTTGTTATGACAAATTTTTCTTTGTCTATACTTATAGCGAAATAGACCCCCCCGGCGTGACACTTTTTTAAGAAATTTTTTCCAAATCTATAATTTTTGTAGAATATGCTAATTTTATAGTCAAGGTCTTGTCTAAGTTGCCGAAACGAGTAAACCGTAAAACCTTAGTTGTTCAGCCCGCTCATAAGCTGCTTCTTCAAAAGACCTCGCCGTTAAAGCAAATTTTCAAATGTTAATACACGTTGCTTGCGGCAACGGGGTAATTTTAGTATAATAAAAGCAAGGAATTAATGAAAGGCGGATACAAATCATGCTAAGCGAAAATATCAAAACAATCAGAAAATCAAAAGGTCTTTCCCAGGAAGAGCTTGCCCTTAAGCTTAATATAGTGCGCCAAACCATTTCAAAGTGGGAGAAAGGCTTATCGGTTCCCGACAGCGAATTGCTGATTTCCCTATCGGAAGCATTGGAAACCCCCGTAAGCGTTTTACTCGGAGAAACGGTAACAGAATCAAAAACCGACGAGTTAAAAGCAATCAGCGAAAAGCTTGAGGTCATAAACCTACAGCTTGCAAAGCAGAAAACAATGAAACGAAAAATATTTCATTGGATTTTTATCACTCTGTGTGCGGTCACAGTAATTATTTTTGCACTTTTAGTCCTGCTGAACAGTCCTTATTTAAATTATGATTACAATGACCCCGAAACCGCAGTTATAGGAGTTGGCTTTCACGCATTTGAGTGGCTGTTTGTCAGAATTGCGCCCTTTGTCCTGATTGGAACGGTTGTCGGAGCTTTATTGACAAGAGAGAAAACGTAAGGCACTTTTCTTTAATTTTCTATTACAAAAATGTAATAAAATTGTAACCATTTTGTAATTGACATTAAAAGATAAAAAGGTTATACTTATAACAATACATTTTTACCTGCACGACAGTAAATAAACAAATAAGGTGATGAAAATGAAAATAAAGCTTGCAGGCTTGGTTTCCGATTCGATAGTAGACGGTCCGGGCTTCAGATTTACAATATTTACTCAAGGCTGCCCTCACCGCTGTAAGGGCTGCCACAATCCCCAGACCCACGATTTTGACACAGGCAGATATGCCGACTGTGACAAAATAATAGAAAAAATAAAACAGAATAAAATGATTACCGGAGTAACCTTTTCCGGCGGCGAACCGTTTTGTCAGCCCGAGCCATGCGCATATATGGCAAGGCTGCTGAAGGAAGCGGGCTACCACCTTATGGCATACTCCGGCTACACCTTTGAACAGCTTTTAGAGATGTCGCAAAAGGACGATAACGTTAATGAATTCCTCTCCCTGTTGGACATACTTATAGACGGACCCTTTATTCTTGAAGAAAGAAGCCTTGAATTAAGCTTTAAGGGCAGCAGGAATCAGCGTACCGTTGACGTTAAGGAAAGTATTAAGCAAGGGAGAGCCGTTGAAGTTGAGATATAAAGCCGCAATAAAAGGAATAGCTCTGTCGCTTACTTTGGCATTGGGGGCAATGTGGCTGCCCGCCTGCACAAAGGACGACGGAACGGGATATATTTTTAAATATGACCTTCCCGCTAACCCAAGAACCCTTGACCCTCAGACAGCCACCGACAGCTCGGCATATGAGATAATAGCAAATATGTTCGAGGGCTTATTAAAGATAGACAATGACGGCACGGTACAGCCTGCCGCTGCGGAAAGCTATACCGTAAGCGACGACGGTCTTGTTTACAGCTTTACGCTGAGAGAGGACATATTCTGGACTGACGGAGATGAATTTGAAGCGCAGTGTACCGCTAAAGACTACGTTTTTGCCTTTCGGAGACTTTTCCGTCCCTCCACCAAATCCAAAACGGCAGGAGATTTTCTTTGCATAAAAAATGCCGAAAAAATCAACAAGGGAGAAATTACCGACCTGACCGAATTGGGAGTAAAGGCGGAAGGCGACTACAAGCTGACAATTACCCTTGAAGCGCCCAACCCCTCCTTTGCGGTAATGCTTACCACCGCTCCCGCCATGCCCTGCAACGAGATGTATTACAACAGCACCGAGGGTCGCTACGGCTTATATGCCGATACCATAGCGTCCAACGGAGCCTTTTATATGTACAGGTGGAACTATGACCCCTACAGCACCGACAACAACACGATAATTATGCGTGCCAACAAGAAAAACAGCCGAAACGGCGAGGTTTCCCCCTACGGACTGAATTTCTTTATTGAGGAAGAGGACAGCTACCAAAATTTCCTCGATGAAAAAAACCACATTTACATAACCTCAGGCTCCGAAGCGGTGGAGCTTATCGAGCAGGGTTATGAATACAGCGAAAACGAAACCCGAATTTGGGGCATTCTGTTTAACGCCAAAAGCAATGCCTTCAAGAACGAAAATCTGAGGAAGGCCTTAGCATCGGGAATAAACAGAGAAGAAATCACACTGAACAGTATCGGCTACGGCAAAGCAAAGGGAATTATCCCCAATGCAATCAAGATAGGGAGCGAAAGCTACCGTGAGCTTGCAGGCGGAGACAGCCTTATTCCCTACAATTCGGACGAGGCAAAGAATAAAATGAATGAAGCGTTGGATTCCCTTGAAAAAAATTCGCTTTCGGGGCTGACATTATACACTCCCGACGATGAAACGATTTTCAACTATGTTTCGGATATATCTCAGAAATGGCAGTCGGAGCTGAATTTTTACTGCAATGTAAAGAAGCTGTCAAAATCCGAATACGAAAGCGCTTTAATAAGCGGTAATTTTGATTTTATCGTCGCCGATGTCTCAGGAAATACAAACAGCCCTTATGCCTATTTAACCTCATTTATAAGCGGTGGCAGCGGCAACTACTCCGGCTACGAAAATGCGAATTTCAACACCCTGCTGAACGACGCCGAAACCGCCTCCACCGCAAAATCGGGAGCGGAGCTGTTTAAAAAAGCAGAGGACGCCGTAACCGATTCGGGAATATTTATCCCGCTTCTCAATCAAAGCGAATACGCATTTTTCAAGAAGGACTGTCGGGGAATCGTTTATAATTCATTTACAAAGACGGTCATATTTAAAGAAGCAAAGCAATTTTAAAAATTAGATAAAAATTCCGCCTACTGCCAATACACGGCAACAGACGGAATATTTTTATAATTCGGAAACAAGATATTTTTCGGGATTTTTTAATAAGTCAACATACACCCTAACATCACCCCCGCGTTTAAAGGGATAACGCTCTAAAGAATACCATTTGCTTTTAAAAATATAATCGTTAAATCTGCAAACTGCCCTTGCTTTATTTCCGCTTTCTTCAGTTTTTTCAAGCTGTGCGTTTATGTAGCTCTTGTTTAAAATAAGCCTGCGGTAATAGCGTGAAGCGGCAAGCTCGCCCACGATAAGGGATACTCCCCATATAAAAAGCACCGTAAAAACAATCAGCGACAGAGTTAAAACTATTTTATCATCCTTCGTCATATCCTCAAAGCCTTCCGCGGTAAAGGGTACGAGAATGGTATCTCCCACTTCAAGACCCTCATGGTAAAAAATATATCCCGGCAAACGTGCTTCCCTTTTTTGAAATCCGATATAATACTCAGCTCTTACTTGACTAACCGTATCATCAAAATCATAAGGTCGGTATAGCTCGGTTATTGTTCCCTTAACAAAAGTTCCCCCCGGCGCTCTTACGCCTAAGCTTTTTGCAAAGGGAGTGTATATCAAAATTCCCCCGGCTATATACCACAAAACAAAACCCGCCAACAGCAGCAAAAAAACTCCGCCAAATATTCTGCTCTTCCTCACCCTATACCTATCCATAAAATCACCTTCTCACCTCGTAATTCACAGAACTTAAAAAATCCTCACCCCACAAATCCAAAATCATCGCCGAAGGCGATACCACAACTTTCAACTATCAACTTTAAACTGTCAACTGTTCATTGTCTTTACCATAACCGCCTTTTGTGCATGAAGCCTGTTCTCCGCCTCGTCAAATATCTCCTGCGCATGCTCTTCAAAAACCTTTGCGGTAATCTCCTCCTCACGGTGAGCGGGCAGACAGTGCATTACCATAGCGTCCGAATGAGCGGCAGCCATAATATCATCGTTTATCTGATAGCCCTTAAATGCAATTCTTCTCTTCTCGGCTTCACTCTCCTGACCCATAGAAGCCCACACATCGGTAAACAGCACGTCTGCGTCCGCCGCCGCTTCCATAGGTACGCTTGTAAGCTTGAAATTATTATAAGCCCTTGTAAATTCCAGCACCTTTTCATCGGGGTGGTACCCTTCGGGGCAAGCAACCGAAACATTCATGCCAACCTTAAGGCAGCCCACAATAAGAGAGTTAGCCATATTGTTGCCGTCGCCGATATAGCACATATTAAGCCCATCAAGCTTATTCTTGTATTCACGAACGGTAAGCAAATCCGCCAGCACCTGACAAGGGTGGCAGAAGTCGGTAAGCCCGTTTATAATTGGAATGCTTCCGTACTCGGCAAGCTTCTCCACTTCCTCCTGCTTAAATGTTCTTATCATAATCCCGTCAAGATACCGTGACAGTACCCTTGCGGTATCCTCCACAGGCTCGCCCCTGCCTATCTGCATTTCGCTCGCCGACAAAAACAGCGGATAGCCCCCAAGCTGATACATACCCGTCTCAAAGCTTACCCTTGTTCTTGTGGAAGCCTTCTGAAAAATCATACCCAATGTTTTTCCCTGTAAATGATTATGGGCAATGCCGTGTTTAAGCTCATACTTGAGCTGATCCGCTAAGTTTAAAATATCGATAATTTCTTCGGTGGATAGATCCAACATCTTTAATAAATGCTTCATTATTTTTTCCTTTCAGTATTTAATTAATTTATTTCAACAGTTTATCCAAACGTCAACCTCGTTTTCCGAGGGTATCTCAAAAAGAGAACCGAATTTTTTAGCAAGATTTTCATCTATATAATAATCGTTTTTTTCGCAGTGGCAGGTTGTTTCGTTTCGCTTTTTTATACGCTTCTGCCACTCATTATCACTTACATCTATATAGTGAAATTCACATTCTGTATTATGTTCCTTATAAAAGCTTTTTGCATATTCTCTTTCGTCCCTTTGCCAAAATCCCCAATCCAAAATTACATTTATTCCCGCTTCAATCAGCTTCAAAGACTTGCCGAAAAGGTAATTTTGCAGATTTTCGCAGTATTCGTCATGTTTTTCGCCTATATACTGACCGAAAATCGACAACATTATCTCATCTACGGATAACACAGCGGCATTATACCGTTTTCGCAGCTTCTCGGCATAAGTGCTTTTACCGCAGCAGATTTTGCCGCAAATCAAAATTACCTTTGCCATATATTCTCCTTTATTGCAGTATCAAATCAAATCCAAACCGCCCAATCCCCGTAATCAAAGGTTCCGCTTCCGTGGTGCAAAAACCCTTTTTCTTTTAAATCGTGAAATGCGTTTCTCATGCGAACAATAATTTCAGGATAAATATCCAAGGAATGATGTGCGGGAAACACTCTTTTAACGGGCAAAGCGGCAATTTTCTCAAGTGAAGCAAGATATTCAATCGGTTCGGTTGAAGGATAGTAAGCAAGCAAAGTATCTTTATACACTAAATCACCCGTAAAAAGATACCCCGTCTCCTTTTCCCAAAAGCACATATGCCCCGGCGAATGTCCCGGAGTATGCAGCACCTCAACCATACGCCCGCCAATATCAATTATATCCCCGTCCTCTAAAATTCTTGAGGGCATACCCTGAAACATATTATATCCGCTTACATCAAACTCTTTCGGCAAGTCGCAGCGGTCAACTACCATGTTCCTGATAGTCTCGGCGGATAACGGAAATTCGCCGTTCAGCCAACCCAATTCCGCTTGATGAGCGTAAAATTCGGGAAAATACTTGTGTCCTCCGATATGATCCCAATGAATATGGGTGGCAGCGGCAATTACAGGCTTATCCGTTAATTTAATCACTTCATCATAAATATTGCAAATCCCAAGCCCCGTATCTATAAGCAGACTGTTATTCTTACCATTCAAAAGATAACAGTGAGTTTCCTCCCAATGCCTATATTCGCTTATAATATAAGTGTTTTCATCAATTTTGTCAATTGTAAACCAGTCGTTCATCATTACGGCTCCTCAAACAACATCTTCAAATCAAGCTCCTCACAATCATATCCCACAATCTTAAGCTTATTCTGCCCTCAGAATATCTTCAAGAATAGCAACGCCTTTATCAATTTCATCATAAGTAATTGTAAGCGGCGGCAAAAATCTCATCTTATCCTTTGCGGTAAGCATAAGCAAACCTTTATTCAGCGCCTCAGCAGCCACGTCGCCCGCCTTCTTCTCCTTAAGCGCCGCACCTAACATAAGCCCCAAACCGTCCACAGAAGTAATTTCGGGAATAAGCAGGAGCTTATTTTTCAAATACTCTCCCTTCTCCCTGACCTCGTTCAAATGATCTCCGCTTTCAATGTAATCAAGCACCGCCTTGCCCCCGGCACAGGCTATAGGATTGCCCCCAAATGTGGAGCCGTGGGTTCCCTTTCCCAATACGTCTTTACACTTTTCGTCCGCAAGACAAGCCCCCATAGGTATACCTCCTGCAATACCCTTTGCAAGAGTAGTAACGTTAGCCTTATGTCCGAAATGCTCCCCCGCAAGAAATTTTCCCGTTCTTCCGACGCCTGTCTGCACCTCGTCTGCAATCGTCAAAACATCTTTTTCGGCGCACAGCTTAAATATCTCGTCAACGAAATCCCGATTTAACGGTATAACGCCGCCTTCACCCTGTATATACTCGAACATTACCGCACAAACGGTATCGTCAAGCTTAGCCTTCAAATCCTCAATATTGTTGGCTTCCACATTTATAAATCCCTCAACGAAAGGGAAAAAGTAATTGTGGAAGACGTCCTGCCCCGTTGCCGAAAGGGTGCAAAGGG
>CAYMFX010000076.1:0-11180 GCA_964389845.1 uncultured Ruminiclostridium sp. | reverse complement strand
GTGATAGATAACGTGCTGTATTACATCAGCGGCAAGACGAGGATCAAAATCAAGGAACACTTCGCCGAAACAAAAGTGACCGCTCTTGACCTTGTGGAGAGCGCTATCAAATACGAGAAGCGCACCCAAGCGGCGGGATAATTTTCTCAAAAAACCCCTAGACATCACGCCCGCATTATGGTATAATGTTTTTGTAAGCAATGTGTTGTAATGCGGGTTGTTTCATAACAGGAGGTAAAACGGAATGAAACAACAATATAACACAGCACTTTATCTAAGGCTAAGCCGCGATGACGAGCTGAAAGGCGAGAGCGGCAGCATAGGAACACAGCGTGACATATTAACGCAGTACTGCAAAGAGCAGAACCTCAGAATTGTCGGTGAATATATTGACGACGGCTGGAGTGGTACGAATTTCGACAGACCAAATTTTCAGCGCATGATCGATGACATAGAGGACGGAAAAATCAACTGCGTGATTACGAAAGGCCTCTCAAGGCTCGGCAGAAACTACATTCTCACAGGGTAATACACCGACATCTATTTCCCGTCAAAGGGAGTGAGATATATTGCGGTCAGCGACGGCGTGGACAGCGAGAAAGGCGAAAGTGAAATCGCGCCGTTCCTAAACATTCTTAACGAAATACACGCTCGGCAGACTAGCAAGAAGGTCAAGGCGGCGATGAGAACCCGCTTTTTGGGCGGGGCGCACTACGGAGCGTATGCTCCTATCGGCTATAAAAAACACCCCGAAATCAAAGGGAAAATTATCCCCGATGAGGACACGAGGTGGATCGTTGAGAAGATATTCGATCTCGCTGCGCACGGAATGGGAGCAGCCAAAATCCGCCGCACCCTTGATGAGGAGCATATACCCACACCCGCATGGCTGAACTACCAAAGATACGGAACATTCGCTCACATCTTCGAGGGGCAGCCCGAGAGCAAACAGCACCAGTGGACGACAGCAAATATTAAAACGATCCTCTCAAACGAGGTGTACATCGGCAACAGCGTCCACAACAAGCAGAGCACCATATCGTTCAAGAATAAGAAAAAGGTTCGCAAGCCAAAGGACGAGTGGTTTACCGTGGAGAACACACATGAACCGATCATTTCAAGAGAAGTCTGGGAGCAGGCTCACGCACATATCGACAGCCGAAAGCGCTCTGTCAAAAGCGGCGAAACTCAGATTTTCGCAGGGCTTTTGAAATGCGCGGACTGCGGCTGGGGGCTGAGGTATACCCATGCCAAAGCAACCGCAAGTTCAAAGGAAAAACAATATTATATGTGTACGACCTATAGTGAGTACGGCAAGGATAAATGCTCGAGCCACTATATTCGGTATGATGTGATATATGCAGTGGTACTCGGCAGGCTGCAATACTGGATTTCACAAGCGCACGAAAAAGATGACGGCGAGCTGCTGCAGCGGCTGCTGAAAAGCGGCGACAAGCAGCGGGCAAAGGAGAACGCGAGCGCCAAAAAGGAGCTGGCGAGAACCGAAAAGCGGCTTTTGGAGTTGGATAACTTGTTCGCCAAGATGTATGAGGACAGAGCAAAGGAAGCCATAACCGAACGCAACTTCGCAATGCTCTCGGCTAAGTACCAAGAGGAGCAGACGCAGCTTGAAAGCAAGAAACAGGAGCTCCAAGCAAAGCTGGACAAGTCGGCACAGGACACCGACGGAGCGGAGAAGTGGCTGTCGCTTGTCCGCAAGTACACCGAACTGACGGAACTCACCGCACCGCTGCTGAATGAACTAATCGACAAGATCGTGGTTCACCAAGCGGCAACTGACGAGAACGGCAGCAGAACGCAGGAGATCGAGATTTTCTACCGATTTGTCGGGAAGATCGATTAAATATCTTGACGGTATCCTTAAGTGTGGGAAAACGGAGAGGGCTATCCCGATATTGAATTGCTGCCGACTATTGCTAACTGCTTCGGTATAACTGTTGATGAGCTTATAGGCATGGATGAGATTCGTGATTTGTCGGATGTGAAAACTATCCTCGATAAGGTGCGGAAAAATATGTCCAAAGGTTTTATTGAAGATAATATCAGGCTGTTGGAGAAGGCGATAGAGGTACACCCGAATAATTACCGGCTGCTTATGAATTATGCGCTGAATCTTACATTTGTTGCTATTGACAGTAAAAGCGGGGAGTACCGCCGGAATAACCAAAAGGCTGCCCGTATAGCGGAGAGAATCCTTGCGGAATGCACTGACCCCAGTATACGAAATATAATGCAAAGCGAGCTGTGCAATTACTATGAAAATTCGGGGGAATCTATCAAGGCTCTTGAAGCGGCGAACAAGCTGCCGTCAATGTATAAAGGCAGCGAAATAATGAAAATGAATATTCTTAAGGGGATAGACCTTGTTCGGCTTACACAGAGTAACGTTTATCACCTTACACATATTTTCTGCCTCTGCTTGCAGCGTATGGCAGATATGGACGGACAAAGCGGCACCGGCTTTACATGGGAGCAGAAAATTGAGATATATCAAAAGGCGGTTGCAATATTCGGCATTGTGTTTGACAAGGGGGATTACAATGTGTGCTTTCATAATCTTTCCATACTGCATCGAGATATATCTATGATAGCAATGCGCGGGGGAAACCGTGAGCTTGCATTGGAAAATCTCGAAAAAGCGGCAGAATATGCGGCGGCGGAGGATAGTCTGCCGGACAAAAAGCCTTATGTTTCTCTGCTCGTAAATACGTTAGAGTATAATTCCGCCGATATTGGCAAGAATTTCAGTTCGACCTGCGAGCTGCTTCTGAGACATATGTCCGAGGGCATATACGACGGATTGCGGGAAGAATCCCGCTTCAAGGCGGTGGAGGATTTGCTTCATACTGTTTCTCAATCAAACTATAGACAAATATATTGATTGAGAAACACACCCAAAACACTATTTGCAAATCATTCCAAATTTTCATTTTGTCTATAGTATGATTTGCAAATAGTATCAGAAGCTTGCAGATGTTGGCTGAAGCGGCAGCATAACGGTAAAAAGTACAGTCTCGTTTCGGCTTTCGGCGTTTATGCTGCCGCCGTGAAGCTCGGTTATTTCCTTTGCAATGGCAAGCCCTAAGCCTGCGCCGCCTGTTGACGAGGCTCGTGAGGAATCCAAGCGGAAAAACTGCTCGAAAATTTTGTTAAGCTTTTCGGGAGGGATTGTCCTGCCGCTGTTTCGGACTGTTATTACTGCTGTTTTTTCCCCGTTATTGTCGGAGGCTTTTAAGGTCAGGCTGATTTCGGAATTGTCGTAGCTGTAGTTTACGGCGTTTCTTATCAGATTGTCAAATACTCTTTCAAGCTTATCCGGATCGCAGACAATATCAACGTCTTTTTCAATATCGGCGTTCCAGCTTAACCCCTTGTCCCTTAACACAGGATTAAACTCGTCGCATACCTGCTCCAGCATACGGGTCAAGCTGACCTTTCTTGCTTCAAGGACGATGCTCGAAAGGTTAAATCTTGTAATATCAAAAAATTCGTTTATAAGCTCCTCTAACCTTTCCGCCTTTTCCAAGGCGACGCCCGTATATTTTGACCTTAATTCGGGGGGCAAATCGGGCTGATCCTTAATCAGGTTCAGGTAGCCGATAACGCTTGTAAGAGGGGTTTTAAGGTCGTGTGCAAGGTAAACTATAAGGTCGTTTTTCCTCTGCTCCGCCTCTTTTGCGGCGGCGGCGGTTTTTAAGCCCTCCTCACGGACACGGTTAAGCTGATCCTGTATGCTTTTTATCTCGGCGGGAAGGATAACGGGAGCCGAGTCGTTGGAAAGCATGTTCTGCGCCGCCCCTACGATTGAATTAAGATAGCCGATAAGCTTTGAAACCAAGCGGTAGGTGAAAAAAGCAAGCCCTAAAATGACGGCAGAGCCGAAGAAGTAAAAGATGTTGTTTTTGATAAAAATAAGAATTTGGTAAAGCCTGTCCTCGCTGTGCCATATTATACCTTCGCAAATATGCCGGGCGATTGATACCAACACGGCAAGAACCGCTATAAAAATTATCAGGGTTAAAAAATATTTAAAAAGTATGCTCCATGTCATTGAAGCGGAAGCTTTATGCTTTATTCTCACAACAGTACCTCGCATTTAAATTTTAAAAGCTTTACTTTTCGACAGTGTAGCCGACGCCCCAGACCGTCTTTATATATTTGGGGCTTCTTGCAGGCTCGCCTAATTTCTCCCTCAGTCTTGCAATATGCGCCATTACCGTGTTGTTGCTGTTAAGATATTTTTCGCCCCACACCGCTTCAAATAATTCCTCAGAGGAGACCACCTTTCCCTGCTTCCCGCAGAGGTAGCACAAAATGTCAAATTCTCTCGGAGTGAGAATCACTTCGTTCCCGTTCTTAAAGCATTTGTGGCTGCTTTTGGAAATGTGAAGCCCCCGTATATCTATCTCGTCGGAGTTTTCGGAGGAGGCTCCCGAATTGTATTTGGTAAAGCGCCTTAATTGTGTTTTTACTCTTGCGGTAAGCTCTAAGGGGTTAAAGGGCTTTGTTATGTAGTCGTCGGCGCCTAAGGTAAGCCCTGTGATCTTATCCATATCTTCAATTTTTGCAGTGAGCATTATGATCGGAAAGAAATAATGCTCTCTTATTTTTTTGAGCAGGGTGAAGCCGTCCATATCGGGCATCATAACGTCAAGAACGGCAAGACTTATTTTTTCGCTCTCCACCGTTTTTAGAGCGTGGGCAGCGTTGTAAGCCTTGTACACTGTGTAGCCTTCGTTTTTGAGATACAGCTCCACTAAATCTGCAATAGCCTGTTCGTCGTCTACTATCAGAATGTTTTCCATTTTTTATTATCTCCCGTTTTATGCTAATCCTACAGTTTAAAAAATCCTTGAATAACCGCTGCTGTAATAATCTTATAAAATCGCAATAAAAGCCGTATTTTTATTATAGCATATTTTAATATTGCTAACAAGATTTTAAGTCGGGAATAATACAAAAATCATATAAAAATCAGAATTGAATATAGGAATACTCATACTTGCATTTTTCCAATAAATGTGCTACAATTAAAAAAATACCCTTTGTGAGGAACTATGCTTGATTTATTGACTTCAACGGAAAACCCCGCTATGACGGTGGTTTATCTGTTTGCATTTTTGGCGGTATTGTTAGTTGCATTGCCGCTTCATGAATATGCTCACGCAAAGGTCGCCGCACTTTTGGGAGACGATACTCCCGAAAAATCGGGAAGGCTGACGCTGAACCCCTTTGCGCATATCGACGTTATGGGGATTATTGCGCTGCTGATGGTGGGTATAGGGTGGGCTAAGCCTGTGCCTGTCAGTCCCGGTCACTGTAAAAAGGCTAAGCCAAAGCCTGCAATGCTGCTTATTTCATTGGCGGGGCCGCTCACAAATCTGCTGCTGGCTTACATTGGCACTGTAATTTATCAATATATATATTTTTCAAACTATGAGCTTCTGTTATCCGGAAAGGAATGCTTTCAGCTTTACATTTTTTATGCCGCAATGTATTTTGCCTCCATGAATGTTTCCCTGACGGTGTTTAATCTGATGCCTATTCCGCCCTTTGACGGTTCGAGAATATTTTTGGCTTTTTTGCCCACTAAGCTGTACTTTAAGATTATGAAATATGAGAGAGTTATTATGGGGGTAATGTTCCTGCTGCTGTTGTTCGGCGTTTTCAGCATTCCTCTCAGCTATCTTAACTATTGGCTGAGGTCGGCTTTGGAGTATGGGGCAGGGTTCGTGAAGTTCCTCGTTTGACGCAAATACTGTTATGAAGGAAAGAATATGCAGGAGCTTAATTTTAAGTTAGAAGTTTTCGAGGGTCCTCTCGACCTTATGCTGAGCCTTATACAAAAGCATAAGCTTAATATACGCGACATTGAAATCTCGGTGCTGTTGGAGCAGTTTTTGATTTATTTGGATCAGATGCAGCAGGCGGATATTGAGGTGGCGGGGGAGTTTATGGAAATGGCTGCCCACCTTATTCTTATAAAGTCATCGGCGCTGCTCCCCAAAACGGAAGCGGAAAGCCTTAAAAAGGAGCTTGAAGGCGCTCTTATCGAATATGCGCTTTGCAAGGCGATTGCGGACAAGCTTAAGGAACGGTGGAGAGGCTCCGATGTGTTTGTGAGAAAGCCTATGGACATACCAATTGACTCTTCTTATAGGAGAAGGCACGATGTTTTGGAATTGTTCAACGCCGTTTCTCTTATGTCGGACAGAATAAGACAGACTAAACTAAATTCCATGCCCCTTTCCATAAAGCCTATCGTTGCAAAAAGCTATGTTACTATTTTTACAAAGATAGTTTACGTTCTGAAAAAAATAAGAGTTAAAGGCAGCATTGAAATAAAAGAGCTTTATAAAAAGCAAACCCGTTCGGAGCAGGTTGCAACCTTCTTAGCGCTGCTGGAAATGTCAAAGCACGGATATGTTAATTTCTCGGAGGATAACAGCAGGCTTATTTATGTCGGCAAGACGGCAAGAGAAGATAATAGTGAATTGGGGGAGCAATAAGTGGAACTTGAAGAAGGAATTGCTATAATTGAGGCTATAATGTTCGCTTACGGAGAGCCTATCGGGATCGATAAGCTTTCCGAGGCTTCGGGGATAGAGCCGGATACTGCGGGCAAGCTTGTGAGTCAGCTTGAAAGACGGTATAACGTTCAGGGCAGCGGTCTTAGAATAATCAGATTGGGCAGCACCTATCAGATTTCCACAAGACCCGAGCTTTCAAGCTATGTAAAAGCCGCCTTGGAAAACTATAGGCAGACCCCGCTTTCACAGGCGGCGCTTGAATGCCTTGCAATAATCGCCTACAATCAGCCCGTCACCAAGGGCTTTGTTGAACAGATACGAGGTATAGACAGCTCGGGAGTTGTCAACACTTTAGCAGAGAGAGGCCTTATCGAGGAGGCGGGACGGTTGGAGCTTCCGGGCAGACCTATCGCTTACCGCACAACCGATGTGTTTCTTCGGTGCTTTGGAATCGGAAGCCTTGACGAGCTGCCGCCTTTGCCCACTCAGGAGGGACAGATGAGCCTTGACGAGGTTGATTTGGCGGAGGATACGGATTTGGGTTTTGACGATGACCTTGATAATAACGATGATAACGATAATAGCAATAAAAAATTGACAGATGAGGATTGATTTGCAGGCTGTATATTTTTCGGTTGCTGCTGCAAAATTTTAGGATAAGGAGGCGGTCGTATGAATGCGGGCGATATAATCGGTTATGTGCTGCTCGGCATTGGTATTCTGATAGGCGCATTGCTGGTTATTGCTATGATACTGATTTTGACCACCTCTGTTACCATTCATGCGGAATATGACAACGGGATTTATTTTAAAGTTAAGTATTTGTTTTTTACAATCGCAATGAATCCCGAATCCCCCTCCCGTATAAGAAGGAAAAAGCGCAGAGAGCTTAAAAGGAAAAGTAAAGAGGAAAAGCTGAGGAGAAAAAACAGAAAAGCGGAGCATCTTGTTGTTCATGAGAAAAAGGACAAGAAGAAAACCAACGAAAAGGACATTGCCGATGAGAAAAACGTCGCTGCGTCAAAAAACGATATAATAAACGACAAAAACGGAAGCGGCAAAGCAGATAGGGACAGAGGGGAACAAGCCGCTGCCCCAAAAGTCAATTCGGATATTAAGTCGGCGGTTGCCTCGGAGAAATCGGAGCAGAAAAAGTCTAAGGTCGATTTTCAAATGATAGTGAATGCGATTGGCGCAGCTAAGCCCCATATTAAAAGGCTGTTTAAAAAGATACGGTTTTCGGGAGTGCTGATAGATATTTTAGTGGGAGGAGAGGACGCCGCAAAAACCGCTGTAAGCTACGGTATTCACTGTACCGCCGTATACGGATTTGCGGAGTTTTTAAAGCGCACGGTTTCGTTTGATTCCGAGAGAATAACCATTAAGGCTGATTTCGACTTGGAGAAAACCGATTACTATGCTAAGGCTACGATTAAATTGAGAATTTCAACCGCTTTGCGCTGTGCGGTATGGGGCGGCTTAGCGGTGATGAAGGAGCTTAATAAAGCCGAGGATAAGGGAAAGAAAACAAGTAACGTTAAAAAAGCCGCTTGACGGTTGATTATAAAAAAATAAATGCGGGTTTCCGCTTATGAGAAAGGAAAAAATATTATGGCTGAACATCTTGAAGGACTTATGAGCACTTCCATGGAGAAAATCCGTGAATTAGTGGACGTTAATACTATTGTGGGCGAACCTGTCACCTCTCCCGACGGCACTATCATTATTCCCATATCAAGGGTTTCCTTTGGCTTCGTTTCCGGCGGCTCGGACGTTCCCTCTTCAATAACAAAGGACGTGTTTGCAGGCGGTTCAGGAGCGGGCATCAGCATTAAGCCTCAGGCGTTTATTGTTATCCAGCGTGACGGCGATGTTAAAATGCTTGAGCTCGGCTCTAAGGACAGCCCAGTTGACAGCCTTATCGAGGGAGTTCCCGGAATTATCTCCAAGGTAAAGGATATATTCGGAAAGAAGGACGGAAAAACCGATGATAAGGAAGAAGATGAAGAGGAAGAATAAACAATAAATGCTTTCTTGGTTTGTAATTTTCCCAACGGTACAGGCATAAATATGGTTGTACGGAAATTGTTAGAGCATATTCTAAGCTTGGAGGGTGGGAAAATTATGAAGAGAGCTGTTGAGCTTGCCGTGGTATTGACCGGTGTGTTTGCCGTTCATATTTTTGGGAGCAGTGTCAGTGCTTATTATGATGATAGCGACGCTTTGGAAGCGGCGGCGGTCTTTGACGTGTCCGCCGTGGGAGCTGTTGTCATTAACGGCGATACGGGCACTGTGCTGTTTGAAAAAAACGCTTATGAGAAAAGGGCAATGGCAAGCACCACAAAGATTATGACCGCTTTGCTTACCGCCGAGGCGGGGGATTTGGACAGCAGATTCACCGCCGACAGCTATGCAATTAATGTTGAGGGTACCTCAATGGGGCTTAAGGAGGGAGATATTGTCACTCGCAGAGCCTTGCTGTACGGTATGCTGCTGCCTTCCGGCAATGATGCGGCAAATGCGGCGGCGGTGAGCATAGGCGGTTCAATGAACGGGTTTGTTGAGCTGATGAATCAAAAAGCGGAAGAGCTGGGACTTAAAGCTACTCATTTTGCCAATCCCTCGGGGCTTGACGCTGAAGGGCATTATACTACCGCCTATGATTTGGCTCAGCTTGCAAGGTATGCGTTAGACAATCCCGTGTTCGCCGATATATGCTGCTGTGCCAGCGCTAAGGTGGAGTTTGGGAATCCGCCTTATTTGCGTACTCTTTCCAACTCCAACAAAATGCTTTGGCAATACGAGGGCTGCATTGGAGTAAAGACGGGTTTTACCGATAATGCAAGGCGCTGTCTTGTGTCGGCAGCCGAGAGAGACGGGGTCAGGATTATTGCCGTCACTTTAAATGCGCCCAACGACTGGATAGACCATACAAAAATGCTCGACTACGGGTTCAGTCGGGTTAAGCCTGCCGAAATTGTTTTGCCTGCTCCCCTTTCCGTTCCCGTTGTGGGGGGGTGTGAGAAAAGCGTTAATTTGGAGACAGCCGAGAGAATCGTTCTTCCGCTCACCGAGGAGGAAAGCGAAAGGGTCAGCTTCGATATAAGCTGTCAGCCCTTTTTGTATGCCGATGTTGAAAAGGGAGAAACGGTGGGAACGGTCAGGGTTCGGTTTGATGATATGGTGTTGGGGGAGTTTGACTTGGTTGCGGCTGATGAGGTTAGGTGCGATTCGGCTGAGCTGGGTTTTTTTGAAAAGCTATGGGGGATTTTGAGAAGGTGGCTGGAGAGCAATTGACAATGTATAATTGACAATGGACAATTGTGGTATCGCCGTCGGCGATGATTTTGAATTTGGATTGTGAAATAATTTTTTCGCTGAAAAAGGAGAAAATTGGTATAATATGGAAGTTCGTTTGCAAAAGGTAATTTCAGACAGCGGTTACTGCTCTCGCAGAAAGGCGGAGGCGCTTATTTTGGAGGGTAAGGTCAAGGTCAACGGTCACACTGCTTCAATAGGCGATAAAATCGATCCGAAAAAGGACTTAGTTACGGTATCGGGCGAGAAGGTAGCCGTCAATGCCCATAAATTAAGATATATTAAGCTGTACAAGCCGAGAGGCTACCTCACCTCCATGGAGGATTCACATTCTAACAAGCTTATCACCGACTTGCTCAAGGGGATTGGGGAAAGGGTTTATCCCGTGGGAAGACTTGACAAAAGCAGCGAGGGGATAATTCTGCTCACCAACGACGGCAAGCTTGCCAACGACATAATGCACCCGAAAAAGCATATCGACAAGGTGTACCGGGTTACCGTTCCCTCTAAGATAACCGAGGAGCAGATTGCGCTGATGATGGCGGGCATCGAGATTGAAGAAGGGGTTGTTACTCAGCCCTGTATTATCAATGTTCTTGTTGAAGAGCCTATGAGGACGGTTCTTGAATTTATTATTACCGAGGGCAAAAACAGGCAGATAAGAAAGATGTGCAGCGCCGTTGGATTAGAGGTTTCAAGGCTTAAAAGGACAAGCGTGGGGGGCGTTAAATTGGGTATGCTGAAGCCCGGCGAATGGAAGGATCTTACTGCGGAGGAGCTGAACGGTCTTAGGAATGCTTTGGGGAAAAGGTAGAGGGCTTGCTGTGATTTTATAACTTGTTCTCATGTTTTGGAGGAACGGATATGGTTGAGATAAAACGAAACTATGACAGTGATGAGTTTTTGTTTCAGGCTAAAGAAAACGGGGAGATCACCGCTTCCCTTTACGGTGAGATAAGTGAGGGCGTTTTTCATATTCGCAGATATGAGGGCGATAAGTGGCTTTTTGACGGCGTTTGCCGAGGCGCCTTAAACAATGCGGAGCATGAGGGCGCCGTTTCGGCTGTTATTGAAGAAGGCGTTCCCGATTGGCAGCTTATGCTGTTCGGTTATACAAGAGAAATTGATTCTATTTCGGGGTTCTTTGAAGGGGGAGCTTGTGAGGGGTGTAAATAATAAAATAAATATTTAAAAAGCCTTGACAACCGATTAGATATATGATATAATAATAAAGCACTTTAAAAAAGCGAGATATTTCGCGGAGTGGAGCAGGGGTAGCTCGTCGGGCTCATAACCCGAAGGTCGAGGGTT
>CAYMFX010000075.1:0-11193 GCA_964389845.1 uncultured Ruminiclostridium sp. | reverse complement strand
CTACGGGCACGGAGCAGTTTAATGCAAGCTTTACATCGTCCACCATCTGTCCCATTGACATTTCAACTACAAGAACCTTCTTTGCGTTCCCGCAAGCCTCGTTTATCTCTTTAACAGGGTAAGGCCAAAGGGTAACAGGTCTGAACACGCCCGCCTTAATGCCCTCTTTTCTTGCAAGGTCGACAGCGGATTTTGCAAGTCTTGCGGTAGAGCCGTAGGCTGCCACAACGATTTCTGCGTCCTCGCACTTATAGCTTTCCGCCACGGTTTCCTCCGCTTTTACCTGCTCGTATCTTTCAAAGCGGCGGCGCACCTTTTCTTCAAGCTCTGCCGCTTGGAGGTAAAGGGAGTTTATGATATTGTGCTCTCTCTTGTTTCCGTGTCCTGTAGCTGCCCAAGGCTTATTTGAAGCGTCGGACATCTTTATTTCAACGTCCTCGTCAAAGGCTACCGGCTCCATCATCTGACCGAGCAGTCCGTCCGCCAAAATAACGGCGGGCATTCTGTACTTGTCTGCCAAATCAAAAGCCTTTGTCACCGTATCCGCCATTTCCTGAACGGTGGATGGCGCAAATACCATAACGTGGAAATCTCCGTGCCCCAAAGCGCGTGTAACCTGCCAGTAATCCGCCTGTGATGGTTGAATACCGCCAAGTCCGGGACCGCCTCTCTGCACGTTGATGATAACGCAGGGAAGGTCTGCTCCCGCTATGTAGGAAATGCCTTCTGTTTTAAGAGAAATTCCGGGGGAAGAGGAGGAAGTCATGCAGCGAATGCCGGAACCTGCGCAGCCGTAAACCATATTTATGGCAGCTACTTCGGATTCCGCCTGTAAAAATACTCCTCCCACCTTAGGCATACGCTTTGAAAGGTATGCGGAAATTTCCGTCTGGGGAGTAA
This sequence comes from uncultured Ruminiclostridium sp., assembly GCA_964389845.1. GTDB lineage: Bacteria > Bacillota > Clostridia > Oscillospirales > Ruminococcaceae > Ruminiclostridium_E. Next base: position 10,293 of record CAYMFX010000075.1, on the reverse strand, counting down.
TGGGATAGCCGAAGAAGCATTTGCAGCCGGCTCTTATTGCCGCCTCCGCCAGCGCCTCGTTGCCCTTCATAAGTGTAAGCTCGCTCATTTCCTTTCGCCTCCCTCTACCGTAATTGTGATTGCGCAGTCGGGACACATCATAGCGCAGAAGCCGCAGCCGATACATTTTTCATCATCTACGCAAATTGCGGTATAATATCCCTTTTTGTTCAGCTTGTCCTGCTGTATCTCCACTATCTTCTTGGGGCAGGCGGTGGTGCAAAGCCCACAGCCCTTACAGCGGTCAAACTCGACCTTCATCTTAGCCATTATAATCTCCTTTCGCTTTTGTATTATTTAATATCTAAGAAACAGCCCTATTTTTATTATATATCAAACCCAAAGATTATTCAAGTGAGTTTTACGGATAAATATTTCCGGTTAGCCGAAGCAAAGTGCTTCAATGGCGATATTTGCAAGCTTTTCTCTGACGGACATATTGTCGTACCATTTACGGTCGTCATATTCCCCCTCGCCAACTAAAATATCTCCGCTGTACAAAAGCTGTCCGAAGCTTTTCCCCATAAATTCGGCTACCGCCGCAAAGGCGGCGCACTCCATTTCCACGGTTTTGCAGCCTTCCGCTCTTCTGTACTCTATCATTTCCTTTGTTTCCCGAAAAAGCCCGTCGGTAGTCCATGTGGTGCATTCAATGTAGGGCACATTGAACCTCTTCAATGTCTTTTCAAGCTTTTTTACCGTATTCTCCGATAATTCCACCGTTCGGGAAGGAGGCAGGTACTGATAGGAAGCCCCTTCGCCCCGCAGGGCTTTTGTCGGTACGATCACATCTCCCGAAGGAATGTCATCGAGAACGCCGCAGCCTCCGCAGACAACGATTTCTTCAACTCCGTTGGAGTATAAATAGTGGGAAAAGGAAGCCGCCCCCGCCGAGCCTACCGGCGCTTGCATCATACAAAGCTCCCTGCCTTTATAATTTATTTTAACTACGGGAAAATCGCACATTTCCGAATTGTAGCCGCCGATTACCTCATCGCCGTATTGTTTTCGGTAATCCTCAAATACTTCGGAAAAAAACGGCATAAAGCAAAGCTTCGGAAAATATCCGTCCTCGTAGTCATAGGCTTCCTTAGGGTCGAGAACGCCCTTTTTCTCAGTGCTGTATTCCAATATTGGGATTTCGTTTTTTACTATCATTTAAGCCGCTCCTAAAAAGTTATATGAAATTATTGTCCCTGCTCCCAAAGCGGCTTAACATAAATTTTCGTTTCAAAGCCGTTTTCTATGCCCGCTAAATTCTTTTTTTCCGAACAGGTAAAAATCAAAGGCGCATTTGCCGCTTTTGCAACTGCCTTTGCGTACTCCTCCGACCGTGCGACTGTTTTATTGTCGGTAAGCTTTCCCAAATTGGAGTTATTGATAACTCCCGTACAGGTAAGACCGCTTGCCGCCTTTATTTCCTCTAACAGCTCCGCGGCCTCTTCGGGAGTCGAGGTAAGGTAGCGGTATTTGTTCACCACATAGTAAAAACCTATATCACTGCGGTTTTGAAGCAGGTCGCCGTATCTTCCGAGAGCGACTGCACCCTCAGGGTCGCCGCCTACGTCTATCACAACGTATGAGCCGCCGTTTATAATGCCCGAAAGGTCAAAGCTTAAAGCAGGTATATCCAAGTTGGAGTTAGCGTACATTGGAGTTACAAGCTCCACCCCGCTGCCCCCGAACAATTCTGCAAAATCGGCGGTGCGAAAATAGGGATTTACTATGTCCAAGTCCACCACCGTCACCCTTTCCCCTCGTCCCGCCAGCTCCAAGGCTATATTTACGGCGACGTTGGTCTTGCCGCAGCCGTAATGCCCTGTTATAATTATTATTTTGGGAAATTCAAAATTCATCTTATTGTCCTTTTTTAAAAATTTGCACAAAGCTATTCTATCACATTTCCGACCTGATGTAAAGAAATTTTAAATATTTTTCTACAATTTGCACAAAACTATGCTAATAATTTCTACTAATTGCTTTAAACATCTATTTGACAAATTATCAATAATATTGTATAATCAATTTATACTTAAACTTTCATGGGGGTTCAGAATGGCCATTTTAAATGTCATGGAGGGCATTGTCAATAACAAAATCCTTGAGGTAATTAAAGACAAAGATTGCTGTAAATGCGAGATGTGTCTTGATGATATGAGAGCTTTGGCACTTAACAATTTGCCTTCAAAATACGTTAGTACGGATAAGGGCGAGCTTTTCTCGAAGCTTGCGGCAATGAAAGATCAACAGGTGACTATTGACCTTAATGTTGCTGTAACCGCCGCAGTTGAGTCGGTGGCGGCTCATCCGAGGCATGACGTTAAATTAAGGAAGAAAAATATTGAATGATATTTTTCTTTTACCGCTTTATTTTCAGTAATTCCATAATGAAACTCCTTGACGGGCTTAAGCTGTCAGGGAGTTTTTTATAAGACAATGAAAGGTCAATCAGATGAACAACGGCAAAACAACCTTAAGAACAGTAAAAACAGCTTTTGGAAATATACAGTACGAGCTGACCCGCAAGAAGGTAAAAAATCTGAACCTGAGAGTTACGCCTGAGGGGGCAGTCAAGGCTTCTGTGCCTTACAGGACAAGCTGTGAGCGGGCGGATGATTTTGTGAGAAGAAATGCGGAATTTGTGTTCAAGGCTATTGAAAAGGTAAAAATCCGAGCAGAGAATAAGCTTGAACATATTTTTTATTTGGGAGAGAAAATCAACATTTCTCAAAAGGACGGCATAAAAGCTTCGGCGGAACTGAAGAACGGCTTGCTTGTATTGACAATTCCGGAAATTGATTCAATGAGTCGTGAGGAAAAAGAAGCGGTATCTGAAAAGACGATACAAATTTGGGAAAAGGAAGAGGGCAAAAAAATTTTTCCTCCGATTCTGCAAAAGGGATATGAACGGTTTTCTGTTTCGGGGCTTAAGGTTCCTTACCCAAGGCTTAACATCAGAGTTATGAAAACACGCTGGGGAAGCTGCACGGCAGCTAAGGGAAAAATTTGTCTTAACGCATTGTTGGTGGAAAAGCCGATTATCTGCACCGAGTATGTGGTGTGTCATGAGCTTTCCCACTTTTTGGTTCAAAATCATTCGGAGGATTTTTACAGGGTGTTAGGGGCGGTTTTTCCGAATTATAAGGAGGTCAGGAAATTGCTTAATAATCAATAAAAAACGACCCCGTCACTGCAACGGGGTCGTTTTTTGTTATGGGGAAAATCAATCTAATCAGATTAGAGTGTTTCTTAGAGTGTTCCGGTATTGAGAGCGTTCAATCTGTCGTTGATAGCGCCCTCGTTTTCCTGACGTACCTGCGCAAAGGTCTTAACAATGCCTTCCTCGTTTACCATTTCCAGATAAGGAATGTTAAGAATACCGTCAACTACGTTTTCAGCGGCATTACTGTCTACCAAGTCCTGACCGATACCGCCCTTAAAGTCAAATACAGGGGTGAGTACCTTGTCAAACTTTACATGGTTAAGCCACTCGAACCATTCGTCGGTATAACCTTCATAGTTTGTCTTAAGCTGTTCACGGGAAACCATTTCGCCGTTCTTGTCATATGCGGTGGACATCTGGCAGCAGTTCCATGCCGCAACGCCTGTGGGGTTGGGGGCGCCGCCGCAAAGCATATAGGAGTCGTTCTTCATTGACTGATAATAAGTGTCGCCGCTGTTGGGATCCTTGGGGAAGGGAACGAACCAAAGGTCGTTGTCTTCCCACTTGTAACGCTTGATATAAGCCTGGAAGGTGTCCTTGATGTCGTTTTCGAGACCTTCAAAGAAAAGAATGTTGCCGCTTGCCCAAGCATTTATATCGGTGTTCCAGCCCACGTCGTTGTTGCGGGGCTTGCGGTAGTTCTGCTTAGCCAATACTTCGATAACGTTGGTCATACATCTTTCGATGTCTGCGTTAAAGAAGTTGTTTACTAACTGACCGTCTACAATGCCTATCATGGGAACGCCTGTGGTAGCCATAATCTTGTCTACTACATGATAGCCGTCGATAGCGTACTTGCCTTCAGCGGAATTGCAGAAGTCTTCGCAAACCTTCATAAAGGTGTTCCAATCCCATGTTCCCTCGTTAAAGGATTCATAAGGATCCTTAATACCTGCTGCGGAGCAGACAGAGCGCTTATACCAGAGAATAGAGTCAAGGTTTACCGTGGTTATTGCACAATAGTTTTTGCCCTGCCATTCAAACTGCTTAATTGCATCACGGCTGTTGTCCCAAAGCTTGTTATCAAAATCGATATAATCGTCAATAGGCTGGAACAGTCCCATTACTGCGGAATAAGGATAGTTGTTAATCTCAAACTGAAACATATCGGGAGATTCGCCGCCCACGACAAGAGAAGTAAGCTTTGTGTAGCGGTCGGCATAGGAAACCTTATTGGTTACGAAAATGCTGTTAGCCCAGGTAGCGCCGTAAGCGTCGCTTCCCTCTTCGGGAATGCCGTAAACCTGCTTAAACAGCTCGGCGGCAGCCTGTGTTTCGTCAATGTCCCACCATGAAAGCCACTTGACCTTCTTTTCAACCTTCATATCGGCGTTTTTAGTGCCTTCAAGACTTTTTACATAATCGTCTTTTACGGAAGCGATATAGTCTATGAGCGGCACGAAATCCGCATTTGTGGTAACGTCGCCGCCGCTCGAAGATTCGTCGCAGGCTGTAACGGAGAGAACTGTTGCGGCAGTCAGAACCGTTGAAAGAGCTATTTTAATTTTTCTGTTCATATTATCCTCCTTAAATTATTGTGACGCATTTTTAGTCAACTTAATTTTATCATTTTTACTGTTAGGTGTCAACAAGCAAAATATAAAATCATAGGCTACCTATTTTGTTAAAGGTGCACAAATATATTTTATGCACTAATGTAAACACTATCAATTTTTGCAAAATATTAACTTTATTACTTAAAAAATGGGGTAATTTTAGGTAAAATTTAGGTTAATGATTGTCTGAGGGAGGCGGAGGGTACTTAATACTATTAACCCTTTCACAGCGGTGAGCAGCCGCAGCGGAATCTGAGCGGTTACAAATTTGAATTTCCTCCCTTAATTGTTAATTTTTCCTCAAACCGTAGATTTTGGCTTTAGGTCTTGATTTCCGATAAAATTTTTGATATAATAACAGGGTACTGCTCCAATATTAACGGGAGCAATTTTAAGGGCGTGTCCGAAACGAAGCGTCGGCGAGGAGGTTATTTTATCGGACAGCCCGAAAAAGTAAAGGAGACAGATATGTATAAGATCTTAAAAAAGCGGCAGCTTAACGAAAACGTTGTTCTTATGGACATTGACGCTCCGTTTGTTGCTAAAAAAGCAAAGGCGGGACAATTTATAATTCTCAGAGTGGACGAGTACGGGGAAAGGATTCCTCTTACCGTTGCGGATTACGACAGGGAGAAGGGTATCATCACCATTATCTTCCAGATAGTGGGCGCTACAACAAAGCTGTTGTCCACCCTTAACGAGGGAGATTATCTCTTGGACTTTGCGGGACCTCTCGGAAAGGCTACCGAGCTGGAGGGCTACAAGAAGGCGTGCGTTATCGGCGGCGGCGTTGGCTGCGCAATCGCTTATCCTTCCGCAAAGGCTTTGTTCAATATGGGTACGGAGGTTGACGTAATTGCCGGTTTCAGGAGCAAGGATATCGTTATTCTTGAAGAAGAGTTTAAGGCGGTCAGCAGTAACCTTTACGTTACCACCGACGACGGCACCTACGGCGAAAAGGGCTTCGTCACCGATAAGCTTAAGGCGCTTATTGAAGCGGGCAACAAGTACGATTTGGTATTGGCAATAGGACCTGTTCCTATGATGAAGTTCGTCTGCAAGACCACCGAGCCTTACGGCATCAAGACGCTGGTGTCCCTTAACCCCATCATGATAGACGGTTCGGGAATGTGCGGAGGCTGCCGCGTCAATGTGGGCGGGGAAATCAAGTTCGCCTGCGTAGACGGTCCCGACTTCGACGGTCACAAGGTTAATTTTGACGAGCTTATGAAGCGCAATTCCACATATAAAGAAGCGGAGGCTCACGACAGAGAGCACTGCCGCTTGTACAAGGGGGTAGAAAACAATGCCTAATATGAGTCTTAAAAAGGTTCCCATGCCCGAGCAGGAGCCTAATGTAAGAAACAAAAACTTTTTAGAGGTAGCAAAGGGCTATACCGAGGAAATGGCAAAGGAAGAAGCGGGACGCTGTCTTAACTGCAAAAATAAGCCTTGTGTAGGCGGCTGCCCCGTCAACGTAAGGATTCCCGAATTTATCGCCAAGGTTGCCGAGGGCGAATTTGAGGAGGCGTACAAAATTATCACCTCCACCAACGGACTGCCCGCTGTCTGCGGTCGTGTCTGCCCTCAGGAAAACCAGTGCGAGGGCAAATGCGTAAGAGGCATAAAGGGCGAGCCTGTGGCTATCGGAAGGCTTGAGCGCTTCTGTGCCGACTGGCATATGAAGAATGTCAATGTAAAAGCGGAAAAGCCCGAAAGCAACGGCAAGAAGGTAGCCGTTATCGGTGCGGGACCTTCGGGCCTTACCTGCGCAGGCGACCTTGCCAAAAAGGGATATGAGGTAACGGTTTTTGAAGCGTTCCACACAGCGGGAGGCGTACTTGTTTACGGTATTCCCGAATTCAGACTGCCTAAGGACATCGTTAAGAAGGAGGTTAAGAACCTTGAGGATTTAGGCGTTGAGATAAAAACAAATATGATTATCGGCAAGACTCTTTCCGTAGATGAGCTTTTTGAAATGGGCTACAAGGCGGTGTTTATCGGTTCGGGTGCGGGACTTCCTTCCTTTATGGGCATCGAGGGCGAGGATCTTATCGGCGTTTATTCCGCTAACGAATACCTTACCCGTACCAATCTGATGAAGGCATACCTTGACGAATACGATACGCCTATTATCAAGAGCAGGGCTGTTGCGGTGGTAGGCGGCGGCAACGTGGCTATGGACGCTGCAAGATGTGCAAAGAGACTTGGCGCGGAGACCGTTTACATTGTGTACAGGCGCGGACTTGAGGAAATGCCCGCAAGAAAGGAAGAGGTTCATCACGCAATGGAGGAGGGCATTATCTTCCGCAATCTTACCAACCCCGTCAAGGTTCTCGGCGACGAAAACGGCAGAGTAAGAGCAATTGAATGCGTTGAAATGGAATTAGGCGAGCCTGACGCCAGCGGCAGAAGACGTCCTATAGTTAAGGAAGGGAGCAACTTTGAGCTTCCCGTCGACACAGTTATTATGTCTATAGGTACATCGCCCAATCCTCTTATCAGAAGCACCACAGAGGGCTTAGACACCAACAAGAGGGGCTGTCTTATCGTAAACGAGGAGACTATGCAGACCACAAGAGAAGCGGTCTATGCAGGCGGAGACGCAGTTACGGGAGCGGCTACCGTTATTCTGGCAATGGGTGCAGGAAAGCAGGCGGCTAAGTCGATAGACGAGCTCTTGAACAATTGAGAATGTAGAATTGACAATGGACAATTGCGGAAAGATGAACAGTTGACAGTGTAAAGTTTACCGTTGAAGGTTCCGGTATCGCTGTTGGCGATGATTTTGAATTTTTTGGTCACCTTTATAAGCCATATAGTTAGAGAAAGGAATTGAAATGCCTAATCCGATTTTACCTCTTTGGGAGTATATTCCGGACGGAGAGCCCCGTGTGTTCGGTGACAGAGTTTACCTTTACGGCTCTCATGACCGCTACGCCTCGGAGGACTTCTGCGATTTCAAGCTTAAGGTGTGGTCGGCGCCGCTGAACGACCTTAACAACTGGCAATGCCACGGTCACAGCTTCCATACTGCCGCCGACCGCGACCACCCCTCGGACGCACCCTGGACCACAAGAGAATTGTATGCTCCCGACGTTGTGTCCAACCACGGCAAATACTATTTGTACGCTTATATCCTCTGTTCAAAGGGCTGCGTAGGCGTAAGCGATAAGCCGGAGGGTCCCTTTAAGCTGCTTAGTCAATACAAGTATGACGAAGCCGACGCAGGCGACGACGGCATATTTAACGACGCAGGCGTTTTAGTTGACGACGACGGAAGAGTGTACATTTACTACGGCTTTGAGAAATCTCATTTCGGTGAGATAAACGGCGAGAATATGTATGAGATCGTCAAGGGCACCTATCGGGAGGATATGATCCCCGAGGGCAAAAATGAAACGGATTTCTTTGAGGCAAGCTCTCCCCGAAAGATTAACGGCAAATATTACCTTATTTACTCTCCGAGAATGGGAAGCAGATTGGATTACGCCATTGCGGATAAGCCCCAAGGACCTTTTGTTCACAAGGGAACAATTATCGACAACAGTATCGACTATCCCGGCGGCAACGACCACGGCTCCGTGTGCTGCATAAACGGTCAGTGGTATGTTTTCTATCACAAAATGACCAACGGCACCATTATGTCAAGACGTGCCTGTGTGGAAAAGATAGAGATACTGCCAGACGGTACTATCCCTCAGGTGGAAATGACCTCATTGGGCTTTGAGGAATCCTTGAATCCGTATAAGCCTACCCCGGCGGAAATAGCCTGCGTGCTTAGGGGCGGCTGTTTTATCACCGAAAAGGACAGCTTTACAAGAACCGTTACCGGCATTAAAACCGGCTGCGTTATCGGCTACAGATACTTTGATTTCGGCGAGGATTATTCAAGCAGGACAATGGAATTTGCCGCCGACGTTGTGGGCTGCGGCGTAAGAGGGGAGATACATATTGTTATCGACGATCCCGACAACGGAAAAGAAATAGGCGTTTGTCCCATTGATACTCATGACGGCGAGTATAAAGCGGCGGTTGAAAGCGTCGGCGGCAGACACGGCGTTTACTTTATTGTGAAGCACAGCTATAAGGGCTGGATAGCGGGCGATTTCGACAACAGAAACATATTTGAGTTTAAATCGTTTATGTTCAGAAAGTAAGAAAGGAAATTTTTATGAAAGCTTTTAAAAAGACATTGGCAGTACTGCTTGCGGCTTCATCGCTGTTTGTTTTCGCCTCCTGCGAGCAGAAGAAATCCGACAAGGCTAAGGATATGACCGTTTCCGAGGTGGTTTCGGATATGGGAATGGGAATTAACCTCGGCAACACCATGGAAGCAACGGCGGGCAGCAGTTCCGTAACCTCTTTTGAAACCTCATGGGGAAGCCCCGTAATAACGAAGGAAATGATTAAGGGCTATGCGGACAGCGGCTTCGGAGTTTTAAGAATACCCGTGGCATGGTCTAACATGATGGATTTCTCTAACGGAGACTTTGTAATAAACCCCGATTATATGGCAAGGGTTAAGGAGCTTACGCAATGGACTATTGATTCGGGAATGTATGCCATTGTAAATATTCACTGGGACGGCGGCTGGTGGTCTGCATTCGCCGAAGAAAACCGTCAGGAATGGGCAATGAAGAAGTACACCCGTGTCTGGGAGCAGATAACCGAGGGCTTCAAGGAATTTAATCATATGGTTATGTTCGAGTCTCTTAACGAGGAGGGCGGCTGGGACGCTTTGTGGAACAGATACAGCCAGCAGGGCGACAAGGAAGCTTCCTACGGAAAATTAAACGAAATAAATCAGAAATTCGTTGACATTGTGAGAGCTTCCGGCGGCAACAATGAGACGAGACATCTTCTTATTGCGGGATACTGCACTGACATTGACCTTACCTGCGACGAGCTGTTCAAAATGCCCAACGACCCTCAGAACCGCTGTGCGGTTTCGGTTCACTACTATACTCCCTCCACCTTCTGTATCCTTAGGGAGGACGCAGACTGGGGCAAGCTTCAGACCACTTGGGGCAGCGAAGCGGACGTAAAGCAGCTTGAAGATAATATGGAAAAGATGAAAACCAACTTTGTGGATAAAGGAGTACCCGTTATTATCGGAGAATTTGCCGTTTGTGAGAAGGACGTTAAAGAGCTTGATTCGGTTCGCCTTTTTACCGCCTCGGTGGTCAAAGAGACTACAAAAAGAGGAATGTGCCCCGTGCTTTGGGACACTACGGGAAACTTTTATGACAGAAACGAGTGTAAGTTTATTGACGAGACCTTGCTTCAGCAGATGAAGGATTCGGTTGTAAAGGCTGAAAACTAATTTTGTTCTGAAAGATGGGATAACCTTAAGAACCTGTACCCAATAGCGTAGGTGTTCGGATTTTCGAGCATAATTTTATCGCTTTCAAGGAAAAGGGGCTGTAAAAAAACAGCGGTTTTTGAAATTTATTTTTGTGTTGTGCTTAAAAA
>CAYMFX010000074.1:0-11312 GCA_964389845.1 uncultured Ruminiclostridium sp. | reverse complement strand
ATCTTTCTGTAGTCGATATGATATGTCAGCGCACACGAAAGCTCTTTTTTAATATTTTCGGGGGAAAGTCCCTCAATAAGGGATTCTCTGTCCTCGGGAAGAACGAGCTTTTCGGCGTAATCGTTAAGACTTTTCATTAATTCGGTTCCTTCTCCGAATATGGGAGAAAGCTCTTTAACGCTTTGGGGAACCATTCTCAAAATGCTGCTCTTTTCTGTATTCAGGTCAAAATAGCAGACCAAGCCGTAATCGAGTATAAGCGCCTGGATAAGATCGGAATGACGCTTTTCGTTTTCGGCTTTCTCTTTCTTTTCGTGAAGCTTTTGTTCGGTGCAGTCAAGCAGGAACCGCTGATAAAAAAGCTCGCCGTTTTCTCTCAGAAGCTTCACGTTGCCCATAACATGAATAATATCGCCGTTTTTATGCTGGACGCGGTATTCGACGCTGACGCTGTCGTTTACTCTCCTCAGCTTTTGAATGCAGTTTCTGAGCTTTGGTTTATCTTCGTCCATAACCGACATGGCAACAGTATGAAATCCGCTTTCTATAAGCTCCTCCTGTGTTTCATACCCCAAAATTTTAAGTGCGGCGGCATTTATGCTGAATATTTTTGAACCGTCGATGGAGTGGCACAAAATGCCGCAGTCAAGGGTAGTGAAAATTGTTTCGAGAGTTTTGTTCTTTTTGATTATCTCCTGTTCATATGCACGGGTTTTCGTTATATCTATAGCAACGCCAACAGTGCCCATAACGCTCCCGTCAATATCGTAAAGCGGAGATTTATATGTGGTTAAAAGCCGTTTGCCTGCCCCGGTCTGAATGGTTTCCTCCGAGATGTGAGTTTTGCGGGAGGACATTACTGCGTTTTCAGATTCAATACATGCGGGATCGTCTTTTTCAACGTCCCATATGTAAGCGTGCCCGCGGCCCTGTATTTGCTTTTTTGTTTTATTCACGGTTCTGCAGAAGCTGTTGTTTACCTTATGATGTATGCCATTCCTGTCCTTAAACCAGATAAGATTAGGAGTGCTGTCGATAACGGATTCCAAATACTGACTGCTCAGCCATGAGTCCTTTCCGAATTTATACGCTTTATGCCATTTATTAATGCGGAAAACCATTTCGGCGTCCGTCATCGGAATAAACCATACGTCGTCGATCACTTCGTCATATTCTGTTAAAAGGTGAAATTTATCTTTTTCTGTGAGGACAATTAATTCGGCAGTGGCTTTTTTTCTTGTGATAAGCATTTGTAATATGTCAACTGTTTCGCTTACATCGGCAAAAATAACATCTGCTCCGGCGGCAATACTTTCGTCAGGTGTTTTGTCCTCGGAAAACTCAAAGGTGAAATTAGAAAACGGGTGCAAACCCTTTATTAAATCGAAAATTTTCTTATTTTTCTTCGGACAACCTATTAAGTAAAAGTGAGTATGGCAATGATACATTATCAGTTTCCTCCATATCCTTTTTGGAATATCCTTTTACAATTATATCATTTAAAAAGGCGTATGTCAAGTTAATTACCGTTGTTAAAAAGAAATTAATGAAACGAAAATCCGATAACGGAATGACATCACTCCCGAAAGTTCTATTTACAAATATCGGCTTTTGTGATATAATTGCTTTATAATATTAAGTATATGATTCAGTTTATTATTTGGCATTTTTTCATAATCTAAAGAATTGAGGTGGTTGGAATGAAAATGTATCCAATGAAGCTTAATGCGCCCTGCAAGGACTATATTTGGGGCGGCAACAGGCTTCGGGAAGAGTACGGAAAGGTGTCCGATGCGGATAAGATTGCTGAAAGCTGGGAATTGTCCTGTCATAAGGACGGGGAAAGCGTTATTGCCAACGGAGAGTTTGAGGGAATCACGCTGAGCAGGTTTATTGAACAGCAGGGCAAAAGCGTTCTCGGAAAGAATTGTGATAAATTTGAGAATTTCCCTATTCTTATCAAGCTTATTGACGCTAAAGACAATCTTTCGGTACAGGTTCACCCCAATAACGACTATGCGCTCAGAGTCGAGGGCGAGTACGGTAAAACCGAGATGTGGTACATTGTTGACTGCGACCCGGGAGCCGAGCTGCTTTACGGGTTTAAGGGCAATATTTCCAAGGAAGAGTTTGAACGGAGAATCAAGGACAACACCTTGCTTGAAGTGACCAACAATGTTCCCGTGCATAAGGGAGACGTGTTCTTTATTGAAGCGGGAACCCTTCACGCTATCGGCAAGGGCATTCTTATTGCGGAAATACAGCAAAATTCCAACACAACCTACCGTATTTACGATTACGGCAGAGTCGGTGCGGATGGGAAGCCCCGTCAGCTTCATATCGAGAAGGCGGTTGAGGTTACAGAGCTTGCCCCCCCCAAGTACCCCACAACTGCCAAAGGAAAAGCTGAGGAAAAGGACGGATATTCGATTCAGCTGCTTTCCGAATGCGAATATTTCCGTGTAAATAAGGCTTCTGTAAAGGAAAAGTGCGAGCTTGAGGCGGGCGGCGGCTCCTTTAACTCTGTTCTCGTTTTAGACGGAGAGGGAGATATAGACGGCGTTAAGTTAAAGAAGGGCGACAGCTGTTTTATTCCGGCAGGGTACGGTAAATATACGTTTACGGGCAAGGCGGATTTGGTTGTAACCGACATCGATTGACGTTGCTTATACGTCGGATAGGAGTGGATTATGGGGTATTCACTGGGCATTGACATCGGCGGAACGAATATTGCGGCAGGGGTGGTTGACGAGAATTTCAGCATCGTTGCCAAAAGTAAAATAAAAACCAATTCGGAAAGAGGGTATGAAGCGGTTCTTTCGGACGTTGCCGAGGCCGGCAGACTTGCGGTTAAAGAAGCGGGAATGAGCTTGGAGGATATGGAGTGGGTAGGAATGGGTTGTCCCGGAACCTGCAATCCCATAAGCGGATTAGTGGAGTATTCCAACAATTTAAGGTGGGAGAATGTTCCTCTTCAAAAATTCGTGGGTGACGCCTTAGGAATTCCCGCTTATATCGAGAATGACGCTAATGCGGCGGCATTGGGCGAGTTTTATGCGGGAGCGGCTGCGGGAGTTAAAAACGCAATCATTATTACTCTCGGCACAGGCTTAGGCGCAGGCATTATCATTGACGGCAAGCTTTTCAGCGGCTCCAATTTTGCGGGAGCGGAGATAGGACATACTGTTATCAATGTTGACGGAGAGCAGTGTACCTGCGGGCGTAAGGGCTGTTTCGAGACCTACTGTTCGGCTACCGCTTTGGTAAAGTTTACCAAAAGAGCCATTGAAGCTCACCCTGATTCGGCTATGGTGAAGCTTGCGGAGGAGGAAGGGAAGGTCAGCGGAAGAACCGCCTTCAAAGCCGCAAAGGTTGGGGATAAGGCGGGGCAGGAGGTTGTGGACTTCTTTATAAAGAATCTTGCCTGCGGAATCATAAATACCATTAACATTTTTCAGCCCGAAATTCTTTGCATAGGCGGCGGCGTAAGTCATGAGGGCAAAACCCTTTTGAATCCGCTTATTGACTGCATCAAAAAAGAGGTTTATTCTAAAAATAACAGCAGCAATACAAAAATAGCTCTTTGCAGCCTTGGCAACAGCTCGGGAATAATCGGGGCGGCGCTTTTGGGCAGACAGCATACATAATGGGATTATGTTCTGAAACGGGACAAAGAAAGGATAGATTAAAATGAGAAGCGATTTGATTAAAAAGGGTGTTGACAGAACGCCTCACAAGGCATTGCTCAAGGCTCTCGGAGTTACCGACAGCGAAATGTACAGGCCTTTTATAGCGGTGGTTTGCGCCGCAAGCGACTATGTGCCGGGTCACAGCCACCTGCATGAAATTTCTCAGTGCGTTAAGGACGGTATAAGAAATGCAGGGGGTGTGCCTTTTGAATTTTTCACAATCGGCGTGTGCGACGGACTGGCGATGAACCATAAGGGCATGAGATATTCTCTTGCTTCAAGAGAGCTTATTGCGGACAGTATCGAGGTTATGCTCACAGCTCACCCGTTGGACGGCGTGGTCTTTATTCCCAACTGCGACAAGATTGTTCCGGGAATGATAATGGCGGCGGCAAGGCTTAACCTACCCTCGATTTTTGTAAGCGGAGGACCTATGAAGGCGGGCTGCGTTCAGGGTAAGCGTGTGGGCTACAGCGAGATTTACGAAGCTATAGGAAAGTTTTCCAACGGAGAAATCGGCGAGGACGTTTTAGCCGATTATGAGAACAACGCCTGTCCTACCTGCGGAAGCTGTTCGGGTATGTATACGGCTAACTCGATGAATTGTCTTACCGAGGCGGTTGGGCTGGCATTGCCCTATAACGGCACCGAGCCGGCGGTCAATTCTGCAAGAAGGCGCATTGCCAAGGAAGCGGGAGAAAGAATCGTAGAGCTGTATAAACAGAATATCAGAGCAAAGGATATTCTTACAAAGGAAAATATGATAAATGCTTTAGCTGCCGATATGGCGATAGGCGCTTCGTCAAATACGGTGCTTCATCTGCTTGCAATCGCTCATGAAGCGGAAATAGATATTTCTCTTTCCGATATTGACAGCGTCAGCAGAAGAGTGCCTCAGCTTTCCAAGCTTAATCCTGCCAGCGATATTTTTATTGAGGATTTGAACGCAGTGGGAGGTATTCAAACGGTTTTAAGGGAGCTGTCCAAAATCGGGGCGATAAATACGGAGGTGCTTACCGTTACGGGCACTCAGAAGGAAAGAATGGAAAAGGCAAGGGACGCAGACGGCACGGTTGTTCATAAAATAGACGCTCCTATCAGAAAGGACGGCGGCATCGCTATACTGAACGGCAATTTAGCGGAGAGGGGCGCAGTGGTTAAGCAGGGCGCAGTGAAGCCGGAGATGATGGATACGGTATGTACCGCTAAGGTTTATGACGGGGAACAGCTTGCGGTTGACGCAATTTTAGGCGGCGAGATACAGCCGGGAGACGTTGTCGTTATAAGATATGAAGGACCGAAGGGAGGTCCGGGAATGCCCGAAATGTTGGCTCCTACGGCTGCTATTGTGGGAAAAGGTCTTGACGGCTCGGTTGCGCTTATTACCGACGGAAGATTCAGCGGCGCAAGCAGGGGCGCAGCGGTAGGTCATGTTTCTCCCGAAGCGGCGGAGGGCGGCTTGATTGCCTTTGTAGAAAACGGGGACAAGATTCATATAGATATTCCAAACAGAAAAATAGAGCTTTTGGTTGATGATTCGGAGATTGCAAGGCGGAAGGAAAAGGGCATTCTGCCGCCTAAGCAGCTTGAGGGTTATTTGAAGAGATACGCTAAAACGGTGACAAGCTCCGATACCGGAGCCGTGTTCGCCGATTGATTTCGGAGGGGATTGTTAATGGCCGAGGAGAAAAAGCAGAATCTTCACGAGGGACACAGGCAAAGAGTCAAGGAGAAATTTCTGAAGCACGGGCTGGACAGCTTTACGGACATACAGATTTTAGAGACGCTTTTGTTTTATGCCGTACCTAAGAAGGATACCAATGAAACTGCCCATTTGCTTTTAAACACCTTTGGTTCCTTCAGAAAGGTTTTTGACGCAGATTATGAAGAGCTTATCAAGGTAAACGGAATAGGAGAAAACGCCGCAAGCCTTATAAAGTTTTTTCAAATGGCGTCGAGGAAGTATTTGGAGCTTGCTTATGCCGAGAACAAGGACGAGGTGAAAAATACTCCCGATGTTCTTATGGATTACTGTAAGCGGCTCTTCTTGGGAGAAAAGCGGGAGCTTGTTTATATCATTGCATTGGACGCCGATTTGGTTATTGTGGGCAGGGAGCTTATAAGCGACGGCGACCCCGATCATGTTTATATCCCTTATCGAAAGCTTACGGAATTTGTGCATAAAACGGGAGTGAGCCGTGTTGCTCTTACCCACAATCACCCTAACGGAATGTGTCTTCCTTCAAGGAACGATGTTTTGACCACGGCGGAGGTGGTGGAGCTTTTGGATCAGATATGCGTTGAGGTAGTCGACCATATTGTGGTGGGCAAGGGCGGAGCTTCCAGCATGAGAAACAATATTAATTCCTCGAAAATCTGGAGAAATAAATTTAATGGATAGATTTGAGCTTCATTCCGAATATCAGCCTATGGGAGACCAGCCGCAGGCCATTGAAGCCCTTGCAAACGGCGTTCTGAACGGGGACAAGGAACAGGTTTTAATGGGCGTTACCGGTTCGGGCAAAACCTTTACAATGGCTAATATTATTGCGAAGGTCAACCGTCCTACGTTGGTTCTTGCGCATAATAAAACCCTTGCGGCGCAGCTTTGCAGCGAGTTAAGGGAATTCTTTCCCAACAATGCGGTAGAATATTTTGTCTCATATTACGATTATTATCAGCCTGAAGCCTATATTCCTTCCACCGACGCTTATATTGAGAAGGACAGCGCCATAAACGATGATATAGACCGGCTTCGCCACTCGGCTACCTTTGCTTTGGCGGAGAGACGGGACGTTGTCATTGTGGCAAGCGTTTCCTGTATTTATTCCTTGGGCAGTCCCGAGGATTACCGCGCCAATGTTATATCCTTAAGAAAGGGAACCGAAATAGGACGGGACGAGCTTATAAAAAAGCTTGTGGGGATACAGTATGAAAGAAACGACGTTAATTTTATCCGCAATAAGTTTCGGGTAAGAGGCGATGTGGTAGAGATTTTTCCTGCGGGAAACCCGGCGGAAACGGCGCTGAGAGTTGAATTTTTCGGAGACGAGATTGACAGAATATCTGAAATCGAAGTGGTGACGGGAAACGTTAAAAGAGAGCTTCTCCATGCGGCAATTTTTCCCGCCAGCCACTATATTGTGGATAAGGCAAGGCTTGACGCCGCTCTTGAGGAGATACGAAGGGAAATGGAGGAGCGGGTAGAGTATTTCACGGAAAATCATAAGCTTATTGAAGCGCAGCGCATTGCGGAAAGGACGAATTACGACCTTGAAATGCTCAGGGAAATAGGCACCTGCAAGGGAGTTGAGAATTACTCGAGAGTTCTTGCGGGCAGACCTAAGGGAAGTACGCCTTTAACTCTTATCGACCACTTTCCCAAGGATTTTCTGCTGCTTATTGACGAAAGCCATGTTACCATTCCGCAAATCAGGGGAATGTACGGCGGAGATGCGGCAAGAAAGAAAAACCTTATAGATTACGGGTTCAGGCTTCCTTCGGCTTATGATAACCGACCAATGAACTTTGACGAGTTTTATTCAAAGGTAAATCAGGTAATTTATGTTTCGGCTACCCCCGGACCCTTTGAAAGGGAGCATACCGTTCGTATTGCAGAACAGCTTATTCGTCCTACGGGACTTCTTGACCCTGAGATTTCGGTAAGACCCGTTGAGGGACAGATAGAGGACTTGCTGTCGGAGATTAATGCCCGAACGGCGAAAAATGAACGTGTTCTTATTACTACGCTAACTAAGAAAATGGCGGAGGATTTGACTAAGTATTTTGAGCGGTTAGAGGTTAAGGTCAGGTATATGCACCATGACGTTGACACTATAGAGCGTATGGAGATTATACGGGATTTGCGGTTAGGCGTGTTTGACGTGCTTATCGGTATAAATCTGCTTCGAGAGGGGCTTGATCTTCCCGAGGTTTCTTTGGTGGCAATTCTTGATGCGGATAAGGAGGGATTTCTCAGAAGCGAGACCTCTTTGGTGCAGACAATTGGACGTGCGGCAAGAAACGCCGAGGGTACTGTTATCATGTACGCCGACCAGGTCACACGTTCAATGGAGGCGGCGATTACAGAGACTCAGAGACGCCGCAAAATACAGATGAGGTATAACGAAGAACACGGCATTGTCCCCAAAACCATAGTTAAGGAGGTAAGGGACGTTATCGATATTTCCGCTAAGGAGGACTCCAAGGGAAAGAAGAAAAAACAAATTCCGAGAGAGGAACGGCAGAAGCTTATTCAGCAGTATACCTCTCTTATGCGTGAAGCGGCTAAGGTTCTTGATTTTGAACAGGCGGCTTATTTCAGAGATAAAATTGCAGAATTAAAGGAAAAGTGACAATGGCAACGGAAAAAATCGTTATAAAGGGTGCTAAGGAGCACAACCTTAAGAATATTAATTTAGAGCTTCCCCGTGACAGTCTTATAGTAATGACGGGGCTTTCGGGTTCGGGCAAGTCCTCTCTTGCCTTTGACACAATTTATGCCGACGGTCAGAGGCGATATATGGAAAGTCTTTCCTCATATGCCCGTATGTTTTTGGGGCAAATGGAAAAGCCCAATGTTGAAAGCATAGAGGGGCTTTCTCCCGCTATATCCATTGACCAGAAAACCACCTCCAAGAATCCTCGTTCAACGGTGGGAACAGTAACGGAGATTTACGACTACCTGAGACTTTTGTATGCGAGAATCGGCGTTCCTCACTGCCCCGTCTGCGGCAGAGAGATAAAGCAGCAGACGGTGGATCAAATTGCGGACAGGGTAATGGAGCTTGAAAAAGGCACTAAGATACAGGTTATGGCGCCTGTTGTTCGGGGAAGAAAGGGCGAGTACGCAAAGGAGCTTGAAAGCATAAAGAAGCAGGGCTATGTGCGTGTCCGCATTGACGGGATAATGTACGACCTTTCCGAGACGGTTAAGCTCGAAAAGAACAAGAAGCATAATATTGAGGTTATTATCGACAGACTTGTCATAAAGGACGAGATAAAGTCGAGACTTACGGACAGCATTGAAACGGCGGGAACATTATCCGGGGGATTGGTATTTGTCGACGTAGTGGGGGGAGAGGAGCTGCATTTCTCTCAAAGCTATGCCTGTCCCGAGCATGGGGTGAGCATTGAGGAGCTTAATCCCCGTATGTTCAGCTTTAACAACCCCTTCGGGGCTTGTAAAAAATGTACCGGCTTAGGATATTTTATGAGCATTGACGAGGATTTGATTATTCCCAACAAGGAATTGACTATCCGTCAGAATGCGATTAAGGCAAGCGGCTGGACCTACAGCGAGGGAAGCATGGCACAGATGTATTTTGACGGAATGGCGGCGCATTACGGGTTTTCCGTTGACGTTCCCGTAAAGGATTTGTCACGGGAGGCGCTTAACGTAATTCTTTACGGCACTAATGGGGAGAAATTTCCTGTCAAGCGCCCTTGGGAGAGCGGAAGGGTTCACATGACGGATTTTGAGGGGATAGTAAACAACCTTGAAAGACGTTACCGTGAGACCAACAGCCAATATATGAAGGACGAAATCACCGAATGTATGTCCGAGACCGAATGCCCCGAATGTCACGGGGAGAGGCTCAGAAAAGAGGCTCTTGCCGTTACTGTGGCGGGGATTAACATTAATGAGTTTTGTAACAAGAGCGTTACCGCAGCCCTTGATTTCCTGAGCAAAATGGAGCTGTCGGACAGGGATATGCTCATAGGCGCACAGATACTGAAGGAAATTAAGTCAAGGCTCGGCTTTTTGCAGAGCGTGGGACTTGATTATCTTAAGCTTTCCCGTGCTTCGGGTACTCTTTCGGGAGGAGAGAGTCAGAGAATAAGGCTTGCTACTCAGATAGGAAGCTCCTTGGTGGGAGTATTGTATATACTTGACGAGCCAAGTATCGGGCTTCATCAAAGGGATAACGACAGGCTTATTGCAACGCTTAAGAATCTTCGTGATTTGGGCAATACCGTTATTGTGGTGGAGCATGACGAGGACACTATGCGGGCGGCGGATTTCCTTGTGGATATAGGACCGGGAGCGGGTATTCACGGCGGCGAGGTGGTTGCCGCAGGCACGGTGGAGGACGTTATCAAGTGTGAGGAGTCCATTACAGGTCAGTATCTTTCGGGCAGGCGCAAAATAGCTGTGCCTAAGGAGAGGCGTAAATGCGACAGACGTTATATTACTGTATACGGAGCTGCCGAAAATAATCTGAAAAATATTGATGTTAAAATTCCCGTAGGACTTTTTACCTGTGTTACCGGAGTTTCTGGCAGCGGAAAAAGCTCTTTTGTGAACGAGATATTGTACAAGTATTTGGTGGCAAAGCTTAACAGGGCTAAGGTCAGGGCAGGGAAGTTCGAGAAGATGACGGGAATAGAGCATCTTGACAAGGTTATTGCAATAGACCAGTCGCCAATCGGCAGAACGCCCCGTTCCAATCCTGCCACTTATACGGGCTTGTTCAATGATATTCGTGATTTGTACGCTTCCACCAACGACGCTAAGATGAAGGGATATACCAGCGGACGGTTCAGCTTTAACGTTAAGGGGGGACGGTGCGAGGCCTGCGAGGGAGACGGAATTATAAAAATCGAGATGCACTTTTTGCCCGATATTTATGTTCCCTGCGAGGTTTGCGGCGGTAAGAGGTACAACAGGGAAACGTTGGAGGTCAAGTACAAGGGAAAGACGATTTACGATGTGTTGGAGATGACGGTTGAGGAAGGGCTGGAGTTTTTCTCAAGTATTCCCAAGCTGCAAAGAAAGCTTCAGACTCTTTATGACGTGGGACTTGGGTATGTTAAAATCGGGCAGCCTGCCACAACTCTTTCCGGCGGCGAAGCACAGAGGGTAAAGCTTGCAACCGAATTGTCCAAGCGTTCAACGGGAAAGACCATTTATATTTTGGACGAGCCTACGACGGGACTTCATACCGACGATGTTTCCAAGCTTATCGATATTATTCAGAAGTTAGCGGACGGCGGGAATACGGTGGTAGTTATCGAGCATAATTTGGACGTTATCAAGACGGCGGATCATATTATCGATTTAGGTCCCGAAGGAGGAGATAACGGGGGATATGTTATTGCGGAGGGAACTCCGGAAGAGGTAGCTCGGAATAAAAGGTCTTACACGGGGAAGTATTTGAAGAAGATGCTGAAATGATAAGGGGCTTGAAGACATTATGCCAAAAAGTAAATTTTGAAAGAGTGTAAGCTTATGAGATATGAGGATTTAAGTTTTAAAATACCGCAAGAATCTCCAAGCTATAGTGAAGATTCAGCTTTTGTAATAAAACAAATGACAGACATTCTGGATAGTCGCATTATTGCCGGAAGAAACAAAATTATTATTAATACCAATCTTACGATGGGCTTGCCTCTTGAAAATATAAATAAGATTGCAGGACCTATGATAGAGGCATGGGCTGCTGAGGTCTTTGCCGGTATTTGCGATGATTTGGACAACCGATATAATTTAATAAATGTTGAAGCACAAGAGCGTCTTGGAATGGCAGATGTTATTTTGCAATTTAGAAAAAACAGTAATGTATTAACAGGCAATGTAGACGTCAAGGCAACTGCAAATGATATTCCTAACAGTGGAAAGGG
>CAYMFX010000073.1:0-11435 GCA_964389845.1 uncultured Ruminiclostridium sp. | reverse complement strand
GCAGGGACGCCCCGGTCGGTGGATTTGTCTGATTTTTATTGAGATTTAGTATTAGCACGTTTTTAAAACGGAATTAGTATAAAACAGCATTTTAGTATTCTTTCTTATTATACACCATTCAGGCTAAAAATGCAATGGAGTAAAGGTGATAAAATTGTGGAAAATGAAAGTAATATTCTACTATATATTGTTATACCTACATAAACAAATCGGCGAAACCTTAAGTCCCGCCGAATTACTTTTATTAGGTATTAGGGAGTGTAGAAAATCTGTACCCAATAGTTATTTCCGTTGGTGTGATAAAAGCCTATTCCCATATATTCAAACTTTGCGTTCACCATTGGGTCGTAGTGAGCGTAATCGCTCGACATATTGTTGAATGCGGCTTGGGGAGTGCTTGAATAGTAGGCTATGTTTTCGGCACGGGTGGACAGAGCCAATCCGTGTTCGGGTAAAATCGTGAAACAGCTTGTCCCGTCGGGGCGGGTATGAGAGCTTTTAATGCTTACCTCCCATGCCCTTTCCACAGCGGCGGCGGTAAGCTCGTCCATTTTCTTAAAGGGAGCTACCCCGTATTTTGCACGTTCGCTGTTTACAATGTCGAAGAATTGATTACAGTAGTCAATCTCCCACTGCTCCTGATAACGCCGTCCGTATTGGCTGTTAATTGCAGGAGGTTCTTCCGGCTCCGGCTCTGGTTCGGGCTCGGTTTCCGGTTCAGGCTCGGTTTCCGGTTCAGGCTCGGTTTCCGGTTCGGTTTCCGGTTCGAGTTTGGTCTCGGGTTCGGTTTCTTCCTCAGTGGTCTCTTCTGCGGTTGTTTCCTCGGCTGTGGTTTCTTCTTCGGTGGTTTCTGTTACAGTTGTTTGTTCCTCGGCTATGGTTTCGGAAACGGCAGCTTCTATGGAAGAGGTTTCCGATTCGGCAACGGTTATTTCAAGAATAACAGACTCAATTACATTTGTTGTGATTTCATTTACATCAGCTTCCGTAAAAGCCAATGTTTCGGAAACTTGTTCTTTATCGGGATAGGGATAAGCCTCACTATCGGATTCGTCGGGTTCCTCCGGTATTCCCATTGCAAGAGCGGTGGGAACCGAATCCTTAAAACAAAATGCAAAAATCAATACAAAACTAAGGAAAATATGAAGAGCTTTTCCTTTCAAAAAAACTAATAATTTAAAGAGTTTAAACGTCATAAATACCTCGAAAGTGTCAAAAAGAATCTATATAATCAGTCAAAGGGCTTGAAAAAATTTTGAGACCAATAGTTTGTATATTGAGAGCCGGGAATGTTGTAATAGCCAACCTCCATATTAACATATTCTGTGGAAACAATGTTGGATCTGTGAGGCGGACTGTTCATCCATGTATTTACTACCTCTTCGGGGGTAGTTTGCCCTGCGGCTACATTTTCTCCGCAAAGGTTGTAATCTAATCCGTTTTCAAGAAAGACAGTAGAAAATCCTTTTCCGTCGGGACGGGTATGCCCGAATATTATGCTTTGTTCCCATGCTCTTATGTTGGCAACGGTGGAAAGGCTTTCCATTCTTTTGAACGGATAAAGCCCCAATTTAGCTCTTTCCTCGTTTACAAGCTCAAAAACTCGGTTTGAAAACTCAATTTCCGCCGGCGTTTGAGGTCTGCGTCCATAGTCGTCAGAGGGAGTTGACGGCGGAGCCGTCGTTGTGGTAACAACAGGTTTTGGAGCGGTAGTAACAACGGGTTTTTGAGTAGTGGTTACAACGGGTTTCGGAGCGGTTGTTACAACAGGCTTTTGAGTTGTAGTTACAACAGGCTTAGGAGCGGTAGTTACAACGGGCTTTTGAGTTGTAGTTACAACAGGCTTTGGAGCGGCAGTCACAGCGGGCTTTTGAGTTGTAGTTGCCACAGGTTTTGCGGTTTCGGAAGAAGGTTTAGTCTGCACAGATGAAGATGCGGAATCGGAAGTATTTTCGGAAGCTGTTTCGGAGCCTGTAACAGTGATTATCTCGGCAGGAATGCTTGTGTTTTCCGCAGCCGTAACAGTTTGTGCAGCTGCTGTTTCCGTTTCCGGTTCCGATTCATCGGGTGTGACGGTTTCGGCGCTTGTATCGCTTATATTGACGTCATCGCCTCCCTCTGAGCAGGCGGCGATATTAAGACAAAGCAAAAGAGAAATCACCAATGCAAAAATTTTTTTATTCATAATATATGTATTAACCTCAATTTGTTTTTTACATTATAACTCTTTTGTCGACAAATGTCAAATAATAAAATTAGTCACAAAAACTATTTTTTGCCGTTCTTAATTTCCATTTTAATTCGCTTAAAGGTTTCATTTTCTCCGTTGTCTCTTACCGATTCAAGCCAGCCCTTAAGCAAATCCCTTGTGTTAGGGTGCATATACTTGGGAACCACCTTGCTGTTTATAAAATAATCGTAAGCGTCACCTTGCTTGTAATTTTTTCCATGGTAGGTTCTGCAAGCAGCTATTCGGTCGCAGCACATTTCCGCCGCATACCTTAAAGGCATTTCTACGGGGACAATGCCAATGCCGTTCTTGAAATCGCTCCAATATTCAAAGTGGTGGCGGTTTCTCCCCTTATGATGAAGCCATGCGGCGCTGTAGCCCTTTTCCTCCCGCTCCAGCTCGTTTGGTGAACGTTTTCCCGTGTAATATTTCACTCCCGGAATAAATTCGGTGGGAGAAAATTTTGACAGGTCGTGAGTAATCCCCTGGCGGTATAAGCCGCATTTAAAGCAGAATTTCATTACAAGGGATTTGTGCTTAATGACTGTTTTCAGATGACCGAAAAATTTGTTCATTAGGGGTTTGCTCCTTTTTTATTTGACCTCCTCGGAAACCTCCGAAGCACCGTCTGACTTGCCCTTTTACTGTCATGCTTTGTCCGGTTTCCTTGAAATACATACAGTATTCCTGCGGAAACCGGACTTTGCCTGACAGCAAAATTGCTGCGTCATACGGCACTTCTCCGGTTTCCGAGGAGGTCGATTACAGATTTTTCCAAAAGAAATCAAGCTTTCCGTTTTCCTCTGTTATTATGCCGTATGACCTGCCCTGACCGTCTCGGGGGAGGGAGACGCTGCCGGGGTTAAAGAAGTGTATTCCTCTTGAATAGGAGTAGTGGCGGGCGTGGGTGTGACCGAACAAAACTACCTGACAGCCGTTTTGTATGGCGGCGGCTTCCAGCATATCCAAGCCGTGCCTTACCCCGAAGGTGTGACCGTGGCACAGAAGGTATTTGTGGGAGCCTATTTTAACTGCTGCCGTCAGTGCCGCCGCTCCGCTCCAATCGTTGTTGCCCCGTACCCGATAGGTATTTAATCCTCCCATATGTCTTGTGACAATGTCAAAATCGTCCTCTCCGTCGCCGAGAAAAACGAAAGCGTCAAAGCCTTCCTTTTGCTCCTTGTCAATTGCCTTTTGCAGGGAGAGGTACAAATCATGTGAATCTGAGGTTACCAATATTCGCATAAGCTAAAATTCCTTTTTATTTCAGGGTGATACGTTCGGCGTCAATCTCCACCTTGCTTCCAAGATAAAGAAGCGCTTCGTCAAGGCATTCGTCCGAGCTGCTTCCTCTTCTGCTTACGCCGCAGCAGCGGAGCACTGACAAATACAGCCCGTCCTTATCGACAGAAACGTTCTGCTTTAGTATTTCATACATTCCCGCCGCCAATTCCTCGGGAGCTATCTGCTTTATCTCACGTTCAATATCTCCCGGAGTGCGGAAGGTTATTTCTTTGCCGTTATCAAGGTACAAAAATCCTTTTCGGCGGGTTATACCGAGCTTTTCGCAGCCGCTCATTTTTTGTTCGTAATCCTTTCTTACCGCCGAGGTTATTTTCTCACGTCCAAAGCAGGGCAATGTTCTCTTCAAAAGCAAGTCCTCAGATAAGGGCGCTTCAGCTTCAAGAACGGCTTTCACCATTTCCAAGTAGCCGCCGCCTTTTGCAATAAGAGCGTTTACGTCAGCCGCTTTGTATTTGGGAAATTCAAAGCGGGGATTGTCGGAAGCTTTTTCTAAAATCTCGGTGGTGTCCTTTGGGGCTTCGGCAGCTGCCGTATCCTCCTTCTTTTCTTCATTGGCAATTGGCTCATAGGCAGCCTTGGGAGCCGACAATGCCTCTTTTACCGCTTTAAGCAGCTTTTCCTGTTCCACCGCTCTGTTCCTGAACCAATCGGTAGACCATATGCGGTAGTATCTCCAGCCCATACGCTCCAAAATTTCCTTGCGCAGACGGTCTCTGTCCCTTGCATTCCTTGAGGAGTGATAGGAAGCGCCGTCGCACTCGATGGCTAAAACATAATCGGGACTGTCGGGGCGCTTTAAGGCAATGTCTATCTTAAGGTCGGAGCAGCCCACACGGGTATCGACCTCATAGCCGTGGGAGCGGAGAAATTCGCATACCTGATTTTCAAGGTCGAACTCTGTATTCTCATTGCCGCTTGCAGATACCGAGCGCTCTAAGACGGCGCTTCCGTTTTCCGCATAGTCAAGGTATTCCTTAAGCAGCATTGCTCCTACCGACGAGGTGCGGCTAAGGTCAATATCGGTATGACGCATTGACGATACAAGCTGTACATTTTGCTTAGCACGGGTAACGGCTACGTTTAAGCGGCGTTCTCCTCCCGCTCTGTTGAGTGGTCCGAAGTTATGCCTGAGCTGACCGCTTTCGTCAAAGCCGTATGCAACGCTGAATATAATGGTGTCTCTCTCGTCTCCCTGTACCGTTTCAAGATTCTTGATAAAGAAAGGCTCCTTGGCTCCCGATTTAAAGAAATATTCCTTTTCGGGCAATTCCTGTCTGCGCTTTGAAAGCAGTCGGTCAATAAGCTCCTGCTGCGCCTTGCTGAATGCCACAACGCCGAGACTTCTTGAAGGGTACTTCTCGATATTTTTGTAGATCAGCTCTACCACAAATTCCGCTTCCCTGCGGTTGGTGTGAGTTTTTCTGTCCATTATGCCGTCAACATGGTAATAGTCAACGCCTATGCCCTCTCCGTCCGCTCTCGATGAAGGGAAGGTGACTAAATCCCCGTCGTAGAAATTCTTGTTGGAGAAGGCAATAAGCTGTTCATAGCGGCTGCGGTAATGCCAGCGCAGTCTTAACTGCTTCATTGACGCCGAGCAAATGTCAAGCACCGATTCAAAGTCGGTAACGTCTCCCGCTTCCTCGTCGGCTTCCTCCGCTTCCGTTCTTGCATTAAAGAAATCGCTTGGCGGCATTTGCTTAGAGTCTCCCACAACTATCAGCCTGTCGGCTCTGTAAATAGCGCCCACGGCGTCCTGTGGGAATATCTGAGACGCTTCGTCAAAGACTGCCACGTCAAAATGTATGGCGTCGGCGGTAAGAAATGTGCTGACGCTTAAAGGCGACATCAGAAAACAGGGCTTAACTCTTTGAACCAAGTCTCCCGTTTCGGAAAGCAGGGTGCGTATGCTTTTTTGTTTTCTCTTCTTCTCCCCCTCACGGAGCAGGACAGCCAATGCGCTGCCCCCCGCAACAATATCAAGAGAGGGTCTTTGGGAGGAAAGGAGACTGCGGATTTTCAGCTTGTTTATTTCAAACTGCTTCTTGTCCTTTTCCGAGAAATCGGCGATTGTCTTGTCCTGAGTTATGCGGCTGAATGAGGAAAGCTCCTGAACTC
The DNA here is from genome assembly GCA_964389845.1 of uncultured Ruminiclostridium sp. Taxonomy (GTDB): domain Bacteria; phylum Bacillota; class Clostridia; order Oscillospirales; family Ruminococcaceae; genus Ruminiclostridium_E. The sequence continues at coordinate 5,782 of CAYMFX010000073.1, read as the reverse complement.
CCGATATTACGGAATCGATCCACAAACGGTAAAACTGCTTTTTAAAGACCGCTCCAAGCTTATTTGCTTCAATCCCCGAATCTATGGCAGTTTGAGTAAAGCCTAATAAATCTGCTTGCTCCAACTGTGTTAAAAGCAGTCGGAAGCTGTGCCAGTTGTCCATATGCTCCATATCGCTAAGACAGCCGCCGAGCTTTTCCGCAAGCAGGTTAAGCCCGCAGGCGCCGATGTCCAGCACCTTATTGTCGAAGCATTGGGAAAGCCGGCTTGTTTCTTCCTTTGCCCCTGCTAATGCAAGGCTTATTTTCTCGCCGAAAACGGAGAAATCTTTCTTTTGAGATGAAAAGCCTTCGGGAGTAAGACTTGAAAGCCCGCCTAAATCGGGCACGTTATCAAAAGCTTCGTTCAGAGCGTTCATGTGATTTATAATAACGCTCCAATCCGTATGTACTCCGGTATAAGCGCCGCCCAACGCAGATTTTATCGAAGCCTCGGCGCTGTTATATTCGGAAAGCTTCCGCTGATATTCCGACACTCTTCCGCAGGTCTCCACCGCTTCGGCATAGGAAAGCTTTTTCCCGTCCCTTCTGCACATTCGCAGGGTCTTCATTATCTCCTTGTACTCGCCGTTGAAGATATGGGAGATAAATCCGCTGTAGAGTGCGGTCAGCTTCTTGCGGTAATTTTCGCCGTCGATTTTGTAAATGTCCTTGTCAAAATCTCTGTTCAGTCCCTCCTCGGCGCTTATCACCTCTTTGCTCAGCGCTTGCAGCTTTTGTATAGCAGGGAGTGCTTTTTGAAATTGCTCAGGGGCTAACAGCGAAGGGGTTATCACATCGGCGGCGGCGATAAGCGAAAAAAGCTTTCCCGCAGCACCCATTGCCCTTATATTATCACAGGAAAAGCCGTATCGGAGAGCAATCTCGTCGGATAGGGGAAAAAGAATTTCTAACATAGACATAGCCTTTTCCATATCCGATTTTGCACGGGTTTTTCCTTGGTGGGAGCTGTCCGCATTTATATAGCCGTACCAAGGATTTTTTCTGTAGTCGAAGCCTATGGTTGGAACAAATGATGCGTATTGCTCCAACAGAGACACTGCCTCGGTAAGGTATGCTCCGCCCTCGGACAACGCTTTCGGCAATGCCGTTTCACAGTCGGGAGCTTCATAATTTGCCGCAAAGCCCTCGTAAAGCTCATACAGACTCATATTTACAACAGGTCTTTCCTTATGAAGCTCATAAGCGTAGGCGTCAAGCTTAGCTTCCGCTTTCTCCCTCTGCTTTATTTCCTCCTCGGCTTTTGAAGAAAGATTATATACCCCCGCATGAAGGGCACGGTTTATATCAGCAATTACCTCCCGCTTTCCCGCCTTGTGGCTGTGCAGCTCCAAGCAAAATTCGGAAAGCCCCGCTTGTTTCAGCTTATCATACACAACGTTAAGAGCCGCAAGCTTTTCGGAAACGAACAAGACCTTTTTCCCGTCTCCGAGACATTCGGCGATGATATTTGTAATGGTCTGGCTTTTTCCCGTTCCGGGAGGCCCCTGAAGCACAAAGCTTTTTCCCGACTTAGCCATTTTTATTGCTTCTATTTGGCTTGAATCGGCGTCAACCACGCTGTGAAGCTCGGTAAGCGGGGTTAATGCTTTTTCGGGGGCAGTGTCGGCAACGTTATCCGTGTCGGTTTTCTCGCCTAACAAAAGTCTTATGTTGGGGTTTTGGAGAATTATCTGCTCGTTGTCCTTAAGGTCGCGGTACATATTGATTTTCAGAAAGGAAAAAATGCCGATTTTACATTGCGCCGATACCGACCAATGGAGCCTTTTCACCATTTCGTTGACCTTTAACAAATAATCCTCAAGTCCCTCGTCGTTGTATTCGGGAAGCTTGATGCCCTGCTCCGCTTCAAGCTTAAAGGCAAAGGTGGGGTTTAAAACAGTCTCGTCCTCGGCGGGCTTTATGATAAAGGGAGAAGAAGCCGAGCCCCGCTCTATCAGCACGGGAGTAAGCAGCAGGGGAGCGTGAAAAACGGTGTTTCCCGAAGCGTTTTCCGTCCAGTTGATAAACCCGAACGCCATATAGGCAACGTTTACGCCGGTTTCCTCGGTAAATTCGTCCGCCCTTTTGTCAATGTTTTTTAAGGCGGTTACGGGATTCTGTGCGGCGTTGTAAAGCAAAAGCTGACCGCTCTTTTTTATTTTCACCGAATACTGTTCAAAATAGGCGTGGCGCTTTTGCAGCTCGGTCTCGGCGGCTTCGGATTTTTCGCCGTCCTCTTCATTTTCTTCGGCTATCTTGGGATCGTATACTTCAAAATCGGAGATAGTGCGTATTTTATCAAAAAGCTCCTTTGCGGCAGGGAAAATAACCTCAACGGTTGAGGCTTTTGAATCCTTAAAGTTTATGAGGCTGTTGCGCTTTCCCATATCAAGGAGAAGCTCCGCCCATTTGTTCAGCTTTTTTGTGTCCATATCATTTTCCGCCTTTTGAGATGTTGTTTTGTTATTATTTCATCAATACATTTAAGCGCAGCAGCACTCGCCGCAGATAATTACCTCTCCGTGAGAATTTTCATCGTCTCTGATAATTTCTCCCACCTTCGGCGCACAAATATGACCTGAGAGCGGATTTTTAACGCTTAATATCGAAGTTGTAACACAAGCCTCCACCTCAGACTTCTCAAACGCCAAATCGGTATCTATCATTTCACAATTATTAAGCTTAAGACCCTTACAGTAGCAAAGGGGCTGAGTGCCTATTATTTTGCAGTTCTCAAAGGTGACGTTTTCACAGTACCATGCAAGATATTCGCCCTTTACCGTGCAGTTTCTCACGGTGACATTCTTTGCGTGCCAGAATGCGTCCTTTGTGTCGAAAACGGAATTTTCAAATGTGGAATTTTCTATGTACTGGAAGGAGTATTTGCCTTTAAAATTCACATTGTTGAAATGCAGCTCGGTTGACCTCATCATAAAGTATTCGCTTTCGGCGGTGCAGTCGGTCATTTCAATCCCCTTAACCGACCAGCCGAATTCGGGAGAGATAATATCGCAGTTTTTCATTGTCACATCGCCGCATTCACGAAGCGCCTTAATGCCGTGGAGCTTAGTGCCGCTGATTTCAATATCATGTGAATACCACAGCGCCGCTCTGCAAAGCTCCGTCATTTCACAGCCGGATATTTTCAGCCCCTTGTCGTGCCAGAAGGGATAGCGCAGTGCAAAGAAGCAATTCTCCGCTTTAATATTCTTACATTCCTTAAAAGCGCTTTCTCCGTCCGCAGGTCCCTCGAATCTGCATTTAAGAGCGGTAATATCCTGCTCTCCGTACAGCGCCCTTTCTTCGTCAAACGTTAAGCCTTCAATTGTTTTCATATCGTTTTCTCCTTTTGCGGTGTTCAGATTAACAATTATTTATAATGCTTAGCCGGGCTGTTTTTTCTGTTTTCCCGACTGTATTGCTTCCCAATTATATTATACTACGTTTTAATGTAAAAGGCAACTGATACCAAATTTTAATCAAATCAGCTTACCGATTTCGGAATTATAATCGTCAAGCAATATTCTCAATGCGGTAAAGGCGATAACCGAATATATATCCGCACCTTCGGGCATTTCAATAGGCAGCTCCAAGGGCTGTATCTTTTTCCCCGAAAATGCGGTCACCTCTCTGTTGAGAGAAACCACAACATCGTCGTTTGCAATGCTGGTGTAGGAAAAGGTATCGGTCTTTCCGAATCCGCAGGTTATAACATGAGCGGGGCAGTCCTTCAGAGCTTTTATTTGCTCCTCGTTTTCGGAGCAGGCGATAACAGTGCTTTCTTCTGAAAAGGAAATCTCGGGAACACAGGCTTTTTTTAGCAGGAATACGGGCTTTTCCGCTTTAACGCTGTCATATCGGGGATAATCAAAGGCGGTTAGCTCGTATCCCTTTCCCAAGCTGAAAACGCTTTTCCCGTCGGCGTAGGTCACTCTGTAGGTCTTTGAGAGAGAACGTTCAAGGAGAAAACGGAACCCCTTATCCGCTTCCTCTCCGTAAATGAAAATGGAAGTCAATTCGGTATATCTCCTTTTGGATAATAGTATTATTGTTTCCGATTATATGATTATTATCCGATTGCCGTTTTCTTATACTATTTTTTATTTAAAAATGGACAACTTTTTAAATCATTCGGCAAAGCCGAATGCACCGCCGAAAGGCGGTGAAAAATTTAAGCTCAATACTATTTTTTGCGGGAACGAAGTTCCCGCACCCTTGCCGTAGGCAAGGGTAATTAAAAAAATATGACATTTTTTATTACTGCACAAAGCGACATAGTCCAAAGTCTGGACTATGCCGCCTGCATTATTTTTGAATATTTTCAGTTGCCTTTTGTAAATAAGATAAGGCAAGCTCCTCCTGCTCGCTGCTTCTGCGGAGCAGTTCAATTATATGATTTCTTTTTTCCTTCAATTCGTCCTTAGAAAATGAGTCCCGCAGGTGTGAAACAGTTGCTATTTCCGTTGCAGCGGAAACAATGTCATTATATTGGTTTACAGCCAAAGTCATTAATTCCTTATCAATATCGGGAATTATGTTTATGCATAATTCAAAAAACTGTTTGGTTCTGAGCTTGTTCTCATAATGAATAAACGCATGAGGAAAAACACATTCAATTTGTTCCGCATTTCTTTGGTTTTCCTCCCTCAAAAGCTCACACCAGTTCCGATAAATGACCACACCGTGTCCCTGCATTTTATCTTCGCCGAAATAGTCGGTACTTAATAATGTTATCCCTTTAAGGAGCGCATTAGTACAGGCCTTTGTCAACGGCATTTTTTCATTTGAGGGCTTAACGATGATCATATTGCAGTCGGTCTTGTACCAATTTGGATATTGATCAAGTTTGTCAAAGTTCATTCGTACATTTTTTTGATCGTCTCCATCTAAAAATCCTAATCCTTTTAAGGTACGTCCACGGTCGTAAAAGCCGACGGCAAAAATAGTATCGGTGTACTCTTTTGGCATAATAATAACGGGGCAGCCGTGTTCAATTTGCCTGCGTGCAAGAAAAATAAATTCATCTTCCGAATAATCTTTATTTGAATGGATTTCATAATCCAGATCGTATATCAAAAAGCTATCGCGTATCAATTCATCAGGTTCATAAGAATATCCGAAGCATATATTTGTGACAGCCGACTGCAAAATGTATTCTTCGTCGTCATTTATCTGACGGTTCTGACTGTCTCTGCGCTGCTCCAGTCCGAAAAACAATTTCAGCGCAGCAAAAAGAGAAGCAAGAGATATGCTTTTAGGCCATTCGGAACCCGAATAATCGGCTGCGGAAATACGCGGTCTTACAATGAATTCATAATCGAATTCCATATCTCGCAAAACACATGACGACGGGTCAAGAAGCCTGTCTACCGAACAGTTAAAAAGTTTGGATATTTCATAAAGCATAGATACTTCGGGAACAGCATTTCCGTTTTCCCATTTGCTGACTGCCTGCGGGGAGATTTTTAATTTTTCCGCAAGCTGTTCTTGGGTGTATTTGTTCCCTTTTCGCAGACGTGCAATTTGCTCTCCCATTTTTTTCACATCAAACATATTAATCGTTACTCCCTTGTTTTTACTTATTATAGCATTTATACGCTGTAATGTCCATATATAGCAGGTTGTATTTAAGGGGTGAAACTCAACTTGCAGTTGTAAAGTTGTGAAGCTTAGACAGAGCAAGCAATTAACTTGTTGGCAAAATGATAGAATAAACGGCTATGAAACTCAATCCATAGCCG
>CAYMFX010000072.1:0-11456 GCA_964389845.1 uncultured Ruminiclostridium sp. | reverse complement strand
TGGTGTCCTTATCTATTCTATGCACAATTCCCGGTCTTATAATTCCGTTTATTCCCGAAAGACTGTCCTTGCAGTGGTACATAAGAGCATTGACAAGAGTTCCCGAATAATGTCCGGGAGCAGGGTGAACTACCATACCCTTAGGCTTATTCACCACTAAAAGGTCGTTGTCCTCATACACAATATCAAGCGGTATATTTTCAGCAGCAATCTGCGGCTCTTCAGCCTCTGGAATATCAATCTCAATAAAATCGCCTTTTTTGAGCTTTAAACTTTTGATGCAAGCAGCTCCGTTTATCCTGCAATCTCCGTTTTCCATAAGAGAACCCGCAAGACTTCTTGATATATCCGAATTATCGGAGATATACTTATCGGCTCTTATTCCCTCTCCGGAAGGCGCTACCTCCAAGGTTATCTTATTCATCGGCATTATTTCCGTCCGTCTCCGCCGCCTCATTCGTCTCTTCGGATTCCTCCGATGTCAAATCGCCGCTTTCTGTCTTAAGCTTCTTTTTTGCCCTTGAAGTCTTTATCTCTTCGACAATATAAAAGAATATAAGCGATGCCGTTCCCAAAACCGCACAAATATCGGCAAAATTAAAGACGGCAAAATTAATTATCCTTACGTCAATGAAATCCACCACATAGTGATTGAAAATTCTGTCAATAAGATTTCCGACGCCGCCGGCAACTATTAAAGCAAAGGACCATATAACGGCGTTATTTTTTATCCTCTTTGACAACATCAATATAATAACCCCCAAAATAACTATGGAGGTTAATATAATTAAAAACAGTTGTTTATCACGCAGAATACTAAAGGCTGCACCTGTGTTTTCCTGATAGGTCAGGTTAAGCCATTCTTTGCCGTTAATGGTGATAAGGTTTATGGAATGACAAGGCTTCACATATTCTGACGCCAGCCATTTTGTTAATTGGTCTATTGCTACAAGAACTGCAGCCGCTGCCAGAGAAATATAAGTCATTGCCACTCCTAATTATTCCTTGTTCTTGTTGTTATTACCGAACTGAAGCTTTTCAAACTTAGATTTATGCTTTGTCTTATCGAACAAAGGATTGTTTTCGTCAAACTCCTCAACCTCTTCGGCAACAGCTTCCTCCTCAAATACAGGCTTTGAAGCAATCTCAGAGGTTTTTTCCAAAGATACGACCTCGAGCTTTGGCTCGCTCTTCGGCGCTTCCTTCTTTTCCTCAGCCTTTGCAGGCGCTTCGGCAGGCTTAGCGGGAGCAGGTGCTGCCGCAGGCTTAGCAGGCGCTGCTGCGGGCTTAGCGGGTGCAGGTGCAGCCGCAGGTTTAGCGGGTGCGGGTTTATTCTCTTCTATCTTTAAGGTATCCTTCATATTAAGGACAAACTGATTCTGACACTTTTCGGGAATAGCCTTAATAAGCGCAATATGATCCTGATACTCTTTAAGCAGTCTCTCCACAAAAGCATTGCTTTCATCACGTGTTTTAGCGATAATGGACTCCTGCTTTTTAGTCTCGGCGTCCATATTTGCCCTGATTTCGGCAGCCTTGCGCTCGCATTCCGCAACGATTCTTGTTTTTTCGGCGTTAGCGTCGTCAACAAGCTTCTTGGCGTAAGCATCTCTTTCGGTAACCCTTGCCTCTGCGTCCTTTATCATCTTTTCGGATTTTTCTTTGGCGTCGCTGATCATTTTCTCGGACTTTTCCTTAGCGGCGGCATTTACTATCTTGCTTTGCTTCTGAGCGTCCAAAAGAGCTTCCTTTATAGCGTCCTCATCGTTGCGGTATTCCCGTATCTTGTCCGCCAATACCTCCATTTTCTTTTCAAGCTCTTCATTCTGTTTCTTTAAATTGAGAAATTCGGTAGACATTTCCTGAAGAAAGTCGTCTACCTCCTCCATTTTATATCCGTTAAGTCCCTTATTAAACTTTTTGTCGATTATGTCCCTTGCTTCCATTAACAGCCTCCGTTAAATATATTTTTTTATTGTAATATGGGATTTTCCTTTTCTGGTTAAATTTCCCACATCTGAAAAAACGAATTTACCATACCCTTTTACGGAAAAAATATCGCCCTTATCCAAATTGTCCGAGCCTGACTTTATTTCTATTCCGTTTACAACGACTCCTCCCGATTTAATCAACATTGCCGATTTCTCTCTGCTTAAGCCGCATAATCCCGAAACAACGGCGTCAGTCCTGAAAGACGCAACTGTTAAAAAAATCTCCTCAAAGCCCTGTCGGGGTAAAACAATACCAATCCCACATTCACTTTTTACGCCTACCTTGCCCACCTTATCTATTTCGTCAAGTATAATCGGCATAACGCTGCATGAAGCAAAAACAACTGCACCGCCATCGGCAACGGCAATATCCCCCACTTGATTTCTCTTTAAACCCAACGACATTAATGCTCCCAAAAAATCCCGATGAGTAAGCTTGTCCGAAGCACGGTAAACAAATGTCGCCGCATTCAGAGGAAAATCCTCATTTTCGGCAATTCCCGCACAAAACATTCTGCGAACAGCGTTCTCATGCCCACCCCAAAATGAACATTTCACACCTGCAATATTTGCTTGAAGCTCTGCAAGCTGCTGTTCCCTTTCGGTAAGAAATCCGCTGAACTTAAGCGTACGACTTTTTTCGCCAATAAAAAGCAAATCGTTAATATGCCTGCAAAAATCACGTTCCTCGGAATTAATCGGCTGGATAATCTTCATTGTACTTTATCCGATCTCACTGTAACATAAACTTACATAAAATCGGCAGCGCTGTTTCCAAGCTCTTCAATCATATCTCCCGAAATATCCACATTATAAGGCACAAGAATATAAGAAGTATTGGCAATGCGCTTCAAATCTCCGTCCGAAGCATACGCTACTCCGCCTAAAAAGTCAATAAGACGATTAGCAACGTCCTTATTCGTATTATCGAGATTAAGCACGACCGCTCTCTTGTTCTTGAAGTGATCTGCAATGTCTGCGGCGTCGGTAAACTTTTCAGCCTTCACCACAATAACCTGAAGCCTTGTGGTAGCAGGAATATTAAGCACCTTTCCGCCTTTGGGAGCGGCGGATATGTTATTCGAGTGTCTTATCTTGAAGTTATCCTCATAGCTGGATTCTTCGGTTTCTTCTTCGTTTTCGTATTCCTGTTCGTCATCGTCTTCCTCCACTCCTGTAATTTTTCTGATTGCGTCAAAGAGTCCCATATTATTTCATCCTTTCGTACTTATATGAACAATTTGCGTCATTCAAGCTATGTTCAATGTGATTTGGCACAAGCCTTGATTAATATTTTCTGCTGCCGAAAAGAGCGCTGCCGATTCTGACCACATTCGCTCCGTGCCGTACGGCCTGCATATAATCCATAGACATTCCCATGGAAAGAGTATCTATATCGCCGCCGTACTTTGAACGACAGTCCGAATAAATCCTTTCCATTTGTTCAAAATATCCTTCGTTGCTTCCATTGACGTCAACAGGAGGAATTGCCATAAATCCTCTTAAGCGTATCCCGCTTTTGTCCCCGCAATAATCCGCCATAAAAGAAACGTCTTCCTTTTTGATTCCGCCCTTGCTTTCCTCTCCGCCGATATTTACCTCAATAAGTATATCCATAACCCGCCCGGCGTTCAAAGCTCTTTTATTTATCTCGTCCATAAGCTTAGGATTGTCAACCGAATGTATCATAGTGACCTTATCGACAATATATTTCACCTTGTTGGATTGTAATCCGCCTATAAAGTGAACCTCGGCTCTTTTATCATAAAAATTTTCTTTATCCAAAAATTCTTGAACACGGTTTTCACCCAATAAATCTATTCCAAGTGAAACCGCAAAGTTAATTTTCTCCGCAGGAACAGTCTTTGTGACCGCCATAAGTCTGACTTTGTCATTATCATTGCGGTGCGCCTGTTCCTTTGCCGATAAAATATTTTCTCTGATAAGCTTTAAATTGTCCTCTACCGCTTTGAATTTCCCATTGTCGTCAGATAATGATTTTTCCGTCATACAAGTCAGTCCCTTCGGTAATAACCGAATCATACAGAGATAAATATCCGTCCTTTTTGGTGGTGTCTTTAACAAGTGTGTAATCGCCTTCGGTACGAATAACGTCAATCCTTCTGAAATAAACGTTTACTCCCACCTTGATAAATACGCCCATTTGCTCCTTATCGTCAAAGTGAATGGCAGAAGAAGGAATCCTTATCCCGTAGTATTCGTCAAACAATATTTTTATCTGAGCAGTCCGCCCCGAAACTATACTTTGATTGGAAACGTCAAAATCCAAAACCAAAAGCTTATTCTCGGAATCAAGCTCCTTAGCCTCTTTAACCTTTGCCGTAACCGCCGAGGTGTCGTTTCCCAAGCGGACATTGAGAACCTCGCCGTCATAAATGTTCATTGCCCTTGAAGCAGGAACAATACAAACCATTTTCCACCTGTAATCGGAAATAATCTTTCCAATCACCGATGAATCGACGGCAAGCGAAGGATTCCTGATAATCTGCTCGATTTTTTCCTTGTCCATTCCCTCTATGGAATCGTAGGTAAGGGTGTTTTCATAGCCGTCCGTTACGCTGACAAAATAACCGGTGTCCTGAAGCGTCAGATTATTTGGCGGTGATGAAATCTGTCCCGAAAGCGAGGTTATCTGACCTTCAAGCTCAGCAATCTTTGCCGTATAATTTTCCGCCTCCCCGCTTACTATCTGCTTTTTGCTTTGAAGATTCAGATAATCGTTCTTCAAAGATGCAGCCGCCTTATAATCTCCGTCGATAATGCTCTGCATAATCTTTGAGTGATTTTCGTAAAGCTGATTGGAGAAAGCCTCAAGCTGGGAGCTGTCGCTTCCCACCAACTTTTCTGCGTCCTTAAGAACCTCTACCTGCTTCTTAAGCTCATCAATTTTAAGCTGAGCCGCTAAATCGTTTTCAGACGAATATATTTTAGCCACGGCGGAATTTTTCGCAAGCTTTTCCCCGTCGGAATAAATATAGCTGATAATGCCGCCGCCGTCATGGGTTACAAGCTTCTCCTGCCTTACGCAAACACCTACAGTCTGAATATAATCCTCAAATGTGTACAACTCGGCAGGCTCCGTCTTAGTCGGATTGTAGTAGTGAAGTACAATCTGACTGATGACCGTAACCAACAAAAACACCGCCACGATTATCCAAACAATTTTCGTGGTAACAGCCGTCTGCTTTTTTTCCGCCATTTTTAATCGGCTGTATCCTCCTTATCAAAAGCGTCCAAAAGGGATATACTTTTGAAAGGAGTAATAGTGCTTATCGCATGCTTGTATATCAAGTTCTGCTTCCCGTCTGTATCGAGAATAACAGTGTAGTTGTCAAAGCCTCTTACAATACCCTTAAACTGAAACCCGTTAGTGATAAATATGGTAACGGGAATCTTCTCTTTTCTTGCCTGATTTAAAAAAACATCCTGCAAATTAATATCTTTAGCCATTGTCTTTCCTTTCTGTTTCTGTTAAGCTGTAAATTATACTTTTATACTAATTATACCACAAATACATTTTAAGTGCAATACCCAAAAAGAATAAATCATTTTTATTTTTTGATTTTTTTATTTCGAGCGTCATTAACCTCTTCCGACAGCTTTAAAATTGCGCCGTCATCAATAGTTCCGCTGACGGAAAGCCTATGAAGCCCCTCTATTTTTTTAAACCAGGTCAATTGCCTCTTAGCATAATTTCTTGTTGCCTGCTTAAGCCGCTCCACGCATTCCTCCAATGTCTTTTCCCCGTCTAAAAAAGGCTTAAGCTCCTTATATCCTATAGCCTGAGCTGCGGTAACATAATCCTTGTGAGTAAAAAAATCCTTTGCCTCCTCCAACAGCCCCATATCGAGCATTTTATCCACTCTTGCGTTTATTCTGCCGTACAGCTCCTCGCGGGAATAATCCGGCATCAAGTAATAAGCGCTGTAGGGACTTTCATAAGCTCTGCTCTTTTCCTGAGCCTCTGTAATGGTAGCGCCGCTTAAACGGTAAACCTCCAATGCCCTTATAATTCTGTTTAGATTATTTGGGTGCAGCTTTGCCGCTGCTTCCGGGTCGCAGCTTCTTAATTTTTCCCAAAGCTCGGAATTGCCGTTTTCCTCTGCAAAACGTCTCATCTCTTCTCGAAAATCGGGATCGCTGCCCGTATCGTCAAACCTGAGGTTATTCATAAGCGAGGAGATATAAAGTCCCGTACCTCCTACCACGATAGGCAGCTTTCCTCTTTCGTCAATATCTTTTATGCAGCCGTGCGCCATACTGACATAGTCAGCCACCGAGAAGGCGGTATCGGGGTTCAGGAAGTTCATCAAGTGATGAGGGATTCCTTCCATTTCCCTTTCCGCAGGCTTTGCGGTGGCAATTTCCATGCCCTTGTAAATCTGCATGGAATCCGCCGAAATAATTTCCCCGTCAAGCCTTTTAGCCAATCTTACTCCCAATTCGGTTTTGCCCGAAGCAGTAGGACCGCAGACTGCCAATACAAAAATCTTTTTCCTTTCGCTGTTTTCCATATTACTGAATCCGCCCGAAATTCTTTTCAATATTATATTTTGACAAGGTTGTAATAATAGGTCTGCCGTGAGGGCAGTATCTGACCGCCTTATTATCCCAAACCCTTTGTGCAAGCTGTTCAAGCTCCTTTGAGGAAGTCAGCTCGTTAGCCTTAATAGCTCCCTTGCAGGCAGCGGAATGAAGGATATCGTCAAACAGCATACCCTCAATATCCTCCCCTCCGTGAATAAGAATATCGGCAATTTTCTGAACCGTATCCTCGGGAGACATACTGTCGAGAACCGACGGAAAACCCGTTATCTCAACCTTATTGTCAGCGTCAAAATACAGTTCTATACCAAGCCCCTCCAAATAATCCGCATTATCCGAAAGCGCCGTTATTTCTTCCTGTGACAAATCCAATTTTAAGCTTTGATTCAAAAGCTGCGAGCTTTTTGCGGTTTCCTTTTTAAGCTCCTCAAACCTGAACCTTTCATGAGCCGCATGCTTATCTATCAGAATCATTTCATCGCCGCATTCGCATACAATGTAGGTCTTAAATAGCTCTCCGATAAATCTTAGGGTGGGAGCATACTTCTGTTCCTCGATAGGATCGGGAGTCTTTGTATTTTTCTCTTCATCGCTTCCTGCTCTGACAAAGCTGGAGCTGTTGATAAATTTGTATTCCTTGACCTCGGTTTCGCTTGTGTCCGAATCCAAGACCTCCTGAATGAAAATATTCTTGGGAGGGAGAGGCTTATAGATAGCTTTCGGACTGCTGAGCATTCCTATACCCCTTTGAGCCGGTTTTTCGGTAAAGGCTGTAGGGACAGTGTTTTGCTGCGGTTCTGTATGTGATGCCTTAGATATATCGGCAGCGGAAACGAAATTTGCTTTATCCTGTACAAAGTCGTTATCCTTTACAGTATTGTCTTTTGCACTTTCTTTTCCCGTTTGAATCTCCTTGCTGTTTTCCGCATTGAGTATGCCGTTCTTGACAGCAAGATAAACCGCCTCGAAAACTGCCTTATCCTCCGAAAACCTGACCTCTGTTTTAGAAGGGCTGACATTAACGTCAACATCTGCCGCCGGCATATTGATTTTCAAAACACAAGCGGGAAATTTCCCCACCATAATGCTGTTTTTATAGCCCTCCTCCAATGCCGCCATACAAGTGGTGCTGTGAACCCAGCGCCCGTTGATAAAGAAATACTGCATCTGTCTGTTTGCCCGCCCTGCATAAGGCGTAGAAATATACCCCTCTACCGAAATATAATTGTGTTCATAATCAACATCGGTTAAAGAAGCGGTAAACTGCTTTCCGAATACCGAATAAACAGCCGAGTACAGTTTTCCGTCTCCCGATGTGACGCGAACCGTCTTGTTGTCTCTTATAAATGAAAACGCCACCTGAGGATAACTCAAAGCTAACTTGTCCACAACCGACTGAACAAAATTCCCCTCGCTGGTGTCCTTTTTAAGGAACTTAAGCCTTGCGGGAGTATTGAAAAACAAATCCCGCATTATTATTGTGGTACCGTCGGGACAGCCTGTTGTTTCATAGGCTGCCTCATCTCCGCCGTCAATTTTATAAAATGTACCCAATTCGTCCTCGGCTCTTTTAGTAAGCACCTCTGTACGGGACACCGCCGCAACCGAAGCCAAAGCCTCCCCTCTGAAACCGAGAGTACCAATGCTTTCAAGCTCCTCTGCTGTGCTTAATTTACTGGTGGCATGCCTTAAAAAAGCGGTGGGCACTTCCTCATAAGCCATACCGCAGCCGTCGTCGGTCACTCTCATATAAGTAATCCCGCCGTTTTTTATCTCAACGCATATCCTCTTTGCTCCTGCATCGATAGCGTTTTCCACCAGCTCCTTTACCACCGAGGAAGGTCTCTCTATAACCTCTCCCGCCGCAATAAGCTCATATACGCTTTTATCGAGAAGTCGTATCATTTTATACCAGTTCCTTCATTTCTTCCAAAATCTGCCAAGCCTCTTTAGGAGTAACATCGTTCATATCAAGGCTCTTAATCCGCTGTATAACGCTGTTTTTGTTCACCTCGGAAAAATCAATCTGTTCCTTGTTCTCCGCTTCATTCTTAAGCTCGGCTTCAAAGCTTATTCTGCTTTCAAGCTCCAAATCCGAAAGAGCAGTTTTTGCCGCTTCGATAACCTTTTTGGGAAGTCCCGCCAGCTTTGCCACCTCAATGCCGTAGCTGTCGTCGGTTCCGCCCTCCACGATTTTATGCAGAAACTTTATATCGTCTCCCTTTTTAACCACCGCTACGCTGAAATTGCGAATACCCTCGTTTGAGCGTTCCAATGCAATAAGCTCATGGTAATGGGTAGCGAACAATGTGCGGCAGCCCACATTTTTCCCGTTTATGTATTCGGCAACAGCTTTTGCAATGCTGATACCGTCGAATGTGGAGGTGCCTCTCCCTATCTCGTCCATAATAACCAAGCTGTTCTTTGTAGCCCCGCTCAGTATCTCCGCCACCTCGTTCATTTCCACCATAAAGGTAGACTGTCCCGCCGATAAATCGTCGCTTGCCCCAACACGGGTAAATATTTTATCCACCACGCCTATTCGTGCGTACTTAGCGGGCACAAAGCTCCCTATCTGCGCCATAAGCGTAATAAGCGCCACCTGTCTCATAAAGGTAGACTTACCCGCCATATTGGGTCCCGTTATCATTAAAAGCCTGTTTTGCTTTAAATCAAGATAAGCGTCATTGGGCGTAAAGGGAATTTCGGGCAGTATCTTTTCCACTACCGGATGTCTGCCGCCCTTTATCTCGATAACCTTTTCAAGAGTAATATCGGGCTTAGTGTAGTTATTTTCAATTGCCGCCTGTGCAAATCCTGCCAATACGTCAATATCCGCCACCGCCTGTGAGGAAGAAAGCACGGCGCTCATTCTTTCCGCCACAAACTGTCTTATTTCTCCAAATATCTTAAGCTCTAACTTAATTATCTGCTCTCCGGCGGTAAGCAGCTCCCTCTCAATATCCTTCAGCTCCTCGGTAATATATCGTTCGCCATTTGTAAGAGTCTGCTTTCTTATATACCTGTCGGGAACCTGAGACACTGCCCCCTTGGACACCTCAATATAATACCCGAACACACGGTTAAAGCCCACTTTAAGAGTTTTAATGCCGGTTTTTTCCTTTTCTTCCGTCTCTATTTTTTCAAGCAGCTCCTTACCGCCGCCCGTAATGCTGCGCAGACGGTCAAGCTCTTCGTTAAAGCCCGTTTTAATATAACCGCCGTCCCTTGTGACAATCGGCGGCTCGTCAACAATGGCATTTTCAATCAGCGCCGAAATATCCTCATGATTCCCCACTGCACTGTTAAGCTTATTCAAAAGCGAACTGTCAAACGCCGCCAAAGCCGCTTTAACTCCGGGAAGCCTGCCGCAGGTTTTGCCCAAAGCATACATATCTCTCGGATTTGTCGCCTTATACGCAATTCTTGACAGCAGTCTTTCAATGTCGTGAATGCCGCCGAGGCTGTTTCTCAGTTCTCCTAACGCCGCAATATTCGAGGACAGCTTTTCCACAGCGTCAAGCCGCTCCATTATCCTTATCTGCTGCATAAGGGGCTGGCTTACCACCTGTTTCAGTCTTCTCTTTCCGAGGCTGGTTTTGGTTTTGTCCAATACCCAGAGAAGAGAACCCTTATAATCCTTGTTCCGCATTGTTTCGGTAAGCTCAAGATTTCGTCTTGTGGAAAGATTAAGCTCCATATACTCGCTGCCGCCGTGAACGATAAACCTTACGGTTCTCTTGACATTTTCCTTGTATGTATCGTTTATGTAATTGAACAGCGCATAAACAGCCTGTCTGCAAAGCGGCATCTCTTCGGGAACGCTGCCGCCGTTCTCACAGACAAACTGTTTATCTAATTCCTCAATATTGTCGGGTGAAAAGCTTTCATCGGAAATAACATCTCCGATACTGTTGCTGAGCCTTGTATTGATAAATGAATGAGCGTCCTTGTAATCCAAAAAATCGGTGTTAAAAAGTATCTCCGAGGGCATAAAGCTTCCAAGCTCGCCTATAATCCCCTTAGACAGCTCAGCCTTTGTTTTTCCGCTTTTCTCAAAAAAATGAAATTCTCCCGTGGAAATATCGGCAAATACCATTCCGCAGCTGTTTTCCCTGCACAAAAGGCAGAGAATATAGTTATTCCTGCTCTCGTCCAACATATCCTCTTCTATGACCGTTCCGGGAGTGATAATACGGACAACCTGACGGCGGACAAGACCTTTTGCAAGCGCCGGATCCTCCACCTGCTCACAAATAGCTATTCTGTGTCCGAAGCCGATAAGCTGTTTCAGATAAGATGTGCTTGAGTGATGCGGTATTCCGCACATGGGAACCCCCGCCCTTGAAGTAAGGGCAAGCCCTATTTCCTCCGACACCAACTTAGCGTCCTTATCGAACATCTCGTAAAAGTCGCCTAACCTGAAAAAAAGAATATAGTTGGGATATTCCTCGTGTATTTGTCTGTACTGCTCTAACATGGGAGTTGTTTTTTCATTATCCAATTTTTGTTCCGCCTTTTTCTGTCAATAATCAGAACTTGTTCTCAGTGACAGCCTCCGCAGGTTGAACAATCTGAGGTACAGCTGCTTGCCTGATAGTGACAGGTCTCGGGGTCTTCTCCCTCGCAGCTGAGTCCGATAATGTTCTGAACCTCCTGCAAAAGCTTGTCCATTGCATTTTTCACAATTACAAAGTTAGCCATATTGGGATTGCCCATAACCTTTTCATAGCATTCCTGAAGCTCTTTGTTCATTTTTTGAATCTTTTCGTCGTTTCTGCTTTCATCGGGCTTGTTTGCTTCATATTGTACATTTTCTCTTTTAAGGTTAAATTCTCCTATAAGCTGCTGAAGCCCTTGGTCATTATCATTGGCTTCCTTTGCCTCAACGTAATCCTT
>CAYMFX010000071.1:0-11572 GCA_964389845.1 uncultured Ruminiclostridium sp. | reverse complement strand
ATTTTGCGATTACAATGGGGTTTCGTGCCTCTTGCATTTATTGTAAAACTTTTCAAGATTCTTGTTAAGTCCTGTTTTATATTGATTTTTCATTTAGTATGTGCTATCATAAAAATGTATTATGTCAAAAGGAAGGAATATAAAAATGATAACAGTTACAAACGTAAGTCTCCAGTTCGGAGGCGCAACGCTTTTTAAAGATGTAGACCTGTTGTTTACCGCAGGAAACTGCTATGGAGTTATAGGAGCCAACGGAGCGGGAAAATCAACGTTTTTGAAAATACTCAACGGTGAATTGGAGCCTACCTCGGGCGAGGTTATAATTCCCAAAAATCTTCGTATGTCGGTGCTTAGACAGGATCACTTTGCCTTTGACGAGTATACCGTTCAGGATACCGTGATTATGGGCAACAAGAAGCTGTACGACATTATGAAGGAGAAGGACGCATTGTATGCTAAGGAGGACTTTTCCGACGAGGACGGGGAAAGAGCCTCGGTTTTAGAGGGCGAGTTCGCCGAGCTTAACGGCTGGGAAGCGGAAAGCGATGCGGCAAAGCTTGTTCAGGGCTTGGGACTTCCCGAGGAGATTATGTTTAATCAGATGAGCAGCCTTACCGGCAACGATAAGGTCAAGGTGCTTTTGGCTCAGTGTCTCTTTGGAAATCCCGATATTATATTAATGGACGAGCCTACTAACCATTTGGACATAGACGCCGTTGCATGGCTGGAGGATTTTCTTGCGGAGTATTTCGGCACGGTTATCGTGGTTTCTCACGACCGACATTTTTTGAACAACGTTTGTACTCACATAGTTGACATTGACTATAATAAAATTAAAATGTATGTGGGAAACTATGAGTTCTGGTATGAGTCAAGCCAGCTGATACAGCGTATGATAAAGCAGCAGAACAAGAAAACCGAGGAGAAAATCAAAGAGCTGCAAAGCTTTATTCAGCGTTTCTCTGCCAATAAGTCCAAGTCAAAGCAAGCCACATCGAGACGCAAGCTTTTGGATAAGCTGACGGTAGAGGAAATGCCCGCTTCAAGCAGACGCTACCCCTTTATCAGCTTCGAGCCGGACCGTGAGGTAGGAAAGGACGTATTGCAGGTCGAGGGCATAAGCAAGACGGTAGACGGCGTTAAGGTTCTTAACAATGTCTCGTTTACATTGGGAAGAACCGACAAGATTGCTTTCTTGGCGGAAAACGAGATTGCGGTAACTACCCTGTTTAAGATTTTGGCGGGAGAGCTTGAACCCGATGAAGGCACATTCAAGTGGGGCAGCACCACCTCTTTAAGCTATTTTCCCGTAGATTCGGATCACTTCTTCAACGGCTGCGAGCTGTCAATCCTCGATTGGATACGCCAGTTCAGCGAGGACACCACCGAAACCTATTTAAGAGGCTTTTTAGGCAGAATGCTTTTCAGCGGCGACGACGTGTTCAAGCCCGTAAACGTATTGTCGGGCGGCGAAAAGGTAAGGTGTATGTTCAGCCGTATGATGCTGTTTAAGTCAAATGTGCTTATGCTTGACCAGCCCACCAACCACCTTGACCTTGAAAGCATTACCGCCGTAAACAACGGGCTTTCGGAATTTAAAGGAAACGTGCTTTTCTGCTCTCATGACCATGAGATTGTTCAGACTGTTGCCAACAGGATAATTGAAATAAGCGGCGAGGGCTGTTATGATAAGGTCGGCACTTATGAGGAGTATGTGGAGTGGAGAAGGGAGCATAATTTAGGGAAGTTAGTGCTGTAGAACAATTGAAAATGTATAATTGACAATTGACAATTGTGGTATCGCCTGCGGCGATGATTTGGAATTGTGTGGTGAGAAAATTTTTGATTGTTCGTTGACAGGAAAAAGAATATATTATTAAATTTATCAAGGAGAACTTAGCCATGAAATACACTAATCCCGTAATTAAAGGCTTCTATCCCGACCCCAGCGTATGCGGAGCGGGAGACTGGTTTTATCTTGTTTGCAGCAGTTTTCAGTATTTTCCCGCCCTTCCGCTTTTTAGAAGCAGGGATATGATTAATTGGGAGCAGATTGGGCATTGCATTACTCGAAGGTCTCAGCTTGATTTAACGGGAGCCGCTGCGTCGGCAGGGCTTTTTGCTCCTACTATCCGTTACAATAAGGGCAGATTTTACGTTGTGGTAACAAATACCAGCGGCGACGGCAACTTTTATCTTTATACCGATGACATTAACGACGAGTGGTCGGAGCCTGTGCCCGTGGAAAGGGGAGGAATAGACCCTTCTTTGCTTTTTGACGGAGACAAGGTTTATTTTATGAGCAACGGCGAGGACGATTTCGGAGAGAGCGGGATTTCCCTTTGTGAAATAGATATTGAAACGGGAAAGGTCGTTTCTCCCTGCAAATGTATTTCCAAGGGCACGGGCGGACGGTTTATCGAAGCGCCCCATTTGTACCATATAGACGATTACTATTACCTCTTTGTTGCCGAGGGCGGCACCGAATACGGTCATACCGAGTGCGTTTTAAGGAGCAGGGAGCCTTTCGGTGAATATGAGAGCTGCCCCTTTAATCCTGTGCTTACCAACAGGCATTTGGGAGGATATTCCATTCAGGGTGCGGGACACGCCGATATTGTGGAGGATAAAAACGGTCAGTGGTGGATGGTGAATCTTGCCTTCAGACAAATAAGCAAGTGGAGACAGTTCCACCATTTGGGCAGAGAGGTGTTTCTTGAGCCTATCTACCTACAGGAGGACGGTTGGTTCAGAGTCGGCTCCGACGGCACCTCAAGGCATATCTTTGAGGTTGATGAAAAGGGTTGCAGATTCCCCGACGAGCCTGTTGTTTATGAAAAGGAGCATTGGCGCATTGACAGAAGCACCGCTGCTTTTATCAGATGTCCCGATTATGATAATTATAAGTTTAACGGCAATGAAATCTGGCTTAGGGGCAATGACTGTCTGCTTTCAAGTATCGGCAATGTTACCTTTGTGGGGGATAGGCAAAGAGAGTTTGACTGTACGGCAGAGGCGGAGATAGACGGCGGCACCTTGGGAGAAGCCACACGGTGCGGTATTACCGCTTACATGGACGAAAGCGACCACTTTGACCTTGCAGTGTGCAGAACAGACGGGGGATTTACCGTAAAAGGCGTTATCACTGTGGGCGGAGTTGTTCTTAATGTCAATGAAATAACCGTTAAGGACGAAAAAATAAAACTCAGAATAACCTCGGATCCTCACAATTACTATCTATATGCTTATGACAGCAATAGGGGAGACTGGAAGCAGCTTGGAGGAATGCAGTCAAAATATCTCAGCTCGGAGGTATGCGAGGGATTTACGGGAGTTGTTATCGGTATTTTCTGTGAGGATAAGGGTAATAACAGAGAATTTGTCAAGTTTGTTATTAATTAACTATACTGCATTTTAGCAAAAAAATAAAATAAGCCTGTTTCTGCTGTAATCCTATAGCAAAAACAGGCTTATTTTTTATTTATTGCGTTTTTAATGACAGCTATGTTCACCGCAGCTATGACTGCCGCAATTATGACCTTCGCCGTGTTCATGCTCATGACCGCTGCACCTTGCTTCCGGGTCATAGGCAAGATTTCCGTTAATATAGCTTTCGACTGCCTTATCCGCATCGCCGCTGACGCCGCCGAAGAGCTTTATGCCCGCTTCAGCAAGAGCCGACTGTGCACCTCCTCCAATTCCTCCGCAGATGAGCACCTCCGCCTTTAAATCCGAGAGAAGTACGGCAAGAGCGCCGTGACCGCTTCCGTTTGTGCTTACAACCTCGCTTGAAATGATTTTTCCCTCTTGAACATCGTAAATCTTAAATAGTTCGGTGTGCCCGAAATGCTGAAAGATTTGTCCGTTTTCGTAAGTCACTGCAATTTTCATTATATTATCTCCTTCTTGCCGGTTTGACCGACCATTATTATCATTAACACTTTCCGCATCTTAACCGTCGATGCCTAATGCAGCCGCCGCAGCCGCATTCATCTTCTTCTCCGCTGCAAAGAGAGTAGGAGCCGCCCTCGATTCGTATGCCTAAGCCCTCAACTAAGGCGCTGGCTATTTTTCCTCTGGCACTGTTATATATCTGCTGGACAGTGGTTCGTGCGACCTCCATATATTCTGCACACTTTTCCTGAGAAAATCCTTCCTTGTCAATTAGGCGTATGGTTTCATATTCGTCTACCGTAAGAATGATTGATTTTTCGTTTCCGTTTTTCGGATGAAATGGACGAAATTCATTAACCTTGGGAAGACAGCAGACTTTTCTGCATTTTCTTGGTCTCGGCATAACTTTTCCCTTTTAAGCAAATTTTTATTGACATATGACCCTGTTTATGGTATTATAAAATTGATTTATGACATATGCCGTATATTTGCATTATAGCATACTAAATGACATATGTCAATAACTCATTAATAAAAGTGAGGTATATTTTGATGAAAGCGGTAATTATCGGTGGTGTTGCGGCGGGAACTAAGGCAGCCGCAAAAATTAAGAGAGAGGATCGCTCCGCTCAGGTTGATATTTATACTAAAAGCCGTGATATATCTTATGCGGGCTGCGGCTTGCCCTATTATGTAGGCGGCGAAATAGAAACGAGAGAAGAGCTTATCGTAAACTCTCCCGAAAAGTTTTCGGCGCTTACGGGAGCGGCAGTACATACGGGAGAAGAAGCGGTAAACGTTGATTCCGACAATAAAACCGTAATTGTCAAAAACGTTGAAAGCGGCTCTGAACAAACGGTGGGTTATGATAAGCTGATAATTGCCAGCGGCGCGGCGCCCGTTGTTCCTAACATCGAGGGAGTTGGGTTAAAGGGCGTATTTTGCGTTCGCACCCCTGACGACGCAATTGCTATCCGTGATTACATTGAGAAAAACGGCTGCAAAAAGGGCGTTGTTGTGGGAGCGGGATTTATCGGTATGGAAATGGCGGAAAATCTCACGGCGCAAAAGCTGTCGGTAACGGTTATCGATATGATGGGACAGATACTGCCCAATATTCTCGACCCGGAAATGGCGGGATTTGCTTCGAGGGCGCTCAGAAAAGAGGGCTTGAAGATTATGACCGGCACCGCTGTTTCCGCCATAAAGGGCGAGGACAGCGTAAAGAGTATTGAAACAAGCTCGGGAGAGTTAGCGGCGGACATTGTTATTTTAAGCATCGGTATTCGTCCTTCTACCGCTTTTCTTGATAATACGGGCGTTGAAAGAATAAAGGGTGCGATTGTTGTAGACGAATATCAAAGGACTAATGTTGAGGACATTTATGCGGTAGGAGACTGCGCCATTGTTAAAAACAGGATAACGGGCGAGCCTCAGTGGTCGGCGATGGGTTCAACCGCAAATATAACCGCAAGATGCTTAGCAAAGACCCTGACGGACACCGAAAGCGTTTACCTCGGCTGTCTCGGAACAGGCGTAGTAAAGCTTTCCCCGTCTATCAGCGCAGGACGCACGGGTCTTTCCGAGGAGCAGGCGGTTAAGGCGGGCTATGATGTGATAACGGCAGTCTGCATAAGCGACGACAAGGCTCACTACTATCCGGATTCCTCAACCTTTGCCACAAAGCTTATTGCCGATAAAAGCACAAAGAAGCTTCTCGGCATGCAGGTAATAGGCAGCGGCGCAGTGGATAAAATGACCGACATTGCCGTTGTGGGAATTTCGGCGGGGCTGAAGGTAAGCGATTTTGATACCTTAGATATGGCGTATGCTCCTCCGTTCTCGACTGCTATTCACCCCTTTGTACAGGCTTGTTATGTATTGCAGAACAAGATGAGCGGGGCTTTTGAAACCTTTACTCCCGCCGAATATCTTGCAGGCAGGGCAAAGGGCTACCGTGTTATCGACGTTCAGCCCGAAGCGAAAATTTTCGGCGCTACATGGGTTGATTTGGGCAAGGTGAAGGGAGAAATAGAAGGTATCGGCAAAGAGGAAAAGCTGCTTCTTGTCTGCGCTAAGGGCAAGAGAGGGTACTTTTTGCAAAACAGGCTGAAATATTACGGCTATACCAACACAAGAGTATTGGAGGGCGGCGAATTCTTCAATATCGTTAAGGTTGAAAATCCCGTGGGCAAGCTTTCTCCCGAAGAAATCAAGAGAGTTAAAGGCTTGGGCTGTTTACAAGACAAGCGCTACGGCGATGTTTTCAATGTGCGCATTATCACCAAAAACGGAAAAATCACCGCTGCTGAACAGCGTGTTATTGCAGAAGCGGCTGAAAAGTTCGGCAGCGGCGAGGTAACAATGACCTCAAGGCTGACGCTTGAGATTCAGGGAGTTCATTATGAGAACATCAATCCGCTGATTGAATATGTCAACGAAAACGGACTTATTACCGGCGGTACAGGCTCTCTCGTGCGCCCGGTTGTTTCCTGCAAGGGTACGACCTGTCAGTACGGTTTAATCGACACCTTCGGGCTCAGCGAAAAGGTGCATGAACGGTTTTATTTAGGCTATCACGATGTTACGCTTCCTCATAAATTCAAAATTGCAATAGGCGGCTGTCCCAACAACTGTGTAAAGCCCGATCTTAACGACCTTGGCGTAATCGGTCAGAGAGTGCCTGTTGTAAACGCCGATAAATGCAGAGGCTGCAAGGTATGCCAGGTTGAAAACGCTTGTCCTATAAAGACGGCAAAGGTGGCTGACGGAAAAATCTCGATAGGCGGAGAATGCAATAACTGCGGACGCTGCAAGGGCAAGTGTCCCTTTGGAGCAATTCCCGAATACACAGACGGCTACAAAATCTGCATAGGCGGCAGGTGGGGCAAGAAGTTCGCAAACGGCAGACCTTTAAACAAGATATTCACCTCGGAGGAGGAAGTAATGGAGGTCATTGAGCGTGCTATCCTGTTCTTCCGTGACGAGGGAGCTTCGGGTGAGCGCTTTGCCGATACTATCGGCAGATTGGGCTTTGATTATGTTGAGGATAAGCTTCTTAACGATAAAATAGACAAAACGGCTGTTCTTAACAAAAAGGTAAAGGGCGGTGCAACCTGTTAATGAAAAAAATAATTGCGCTGCTTGCTGCGGCTGCGCTTCTGACCTTATCGGGCTGTTCGGGGAATGCCGAAGAAAACGGCACTTCCTTGAAGGGTGATAATGTTGTTACCTTTACCGACGCATTGGACAGAGAGGTGAAGATTGAAAAACAGCCTAAGCGTGCGGCGGCGCTTATCGGGAGCTTTGCCGATGTGTGGCAGCTTGCGGGAGGAGAGGTTTGCGCCACCTCGGACGATGCTTGGGACGATTTCGGGTTAGAGCTTAAAGACGCAGTGAATATAGGCGGAGCCCATTCCCCCGGCGTTGAAGCTTTGCTTTCCGCTAATCCCGATTTTGTTATTGCAAGCGCTTCTACCGCTTCCAATGTGGAGATGAAGGAAACCTTGGAAAAAGCGGAAATTACGGTGGCATATTTTGACGTAGATTCGTTTTACGATTACCTGTCAATGCTGAATATCTGTACCGATATAACGGGCAGAAAGGATCTTTACGAGAAAAACGGCACAAAGCTTGCAGAACAAATTGAGACGATAAAGAAGGAATGCGCCGAATCGGGACTTACCGACAAGGAAAGAACGGTTTTATTGCTGAGAACCGCTTCCGCCTCGGTTAAGGCAAAGGGCAGCGAGGGTACAATATTGGGCGAAATGCTCGCCGATTTGGGCTGTATCAACATTGCGGACAGCGACAGCTCACTGTTGGAAAATTTAAGCGTGGAATCTGTTATCCGAAACGAGCCTTACCGAATTTTTATCGTCACTATGGGCAACGACACCGAGAAGGCTATCGATAACGTAAACGCTATGATGGAGGAAAATCCCGCTTGGGGCAGTCTTTCGGCGGTTAAGGAAAACCGTGTGCATATTATGGACAGAAGGCTGTTCAACATAAAACCGAATGCAAAATGGGTGGAGGCTTATGAACAACTGGGCAAAATACTGCTGGAAAAATAAAAGCAGATTAAAGCGGCTGTATTTGGCGGTTCTTTTGTTCCTCGGCGTTTCCGTTATTGCCGGGCTTACCCTCGGAAGCACCACACTTACGTTTTCTGAAATTAAACAGGCTTTTACAGAAGGCTTTAATTCATCGGCGGGAGCAAGAATTTTTGCCTATGTGCGATTGCCGAGAACGGCTGCCGCCCTGATTTGCGGGGCGGCGCTTGCCGTTTCGGGAGCGGTGATTCAAGGAGTGCTGGCAAACCGCATTGCTTCTCCGAGCATTATAGGCGTAAATTCGGGGGCGGGACTTGCAGTGACAATTTGCAGCGCTGCGGGAATATACGGAGGCTGGCGGCTGTCGTTATTTGCGTTTTTAGGCGCATTTGCCGCCGTAATGCTCGTAAGCCTCGGCTCACGTAAATGGGGAGCTTCAAGAGGCACCGTCATTCTGATAGGCGTAGCCATGAACAGCCTGCTGGGCGCTGTTTCGGACACTATAGTAACACTGGTTCCAAATGTGGGAGTTATGAGCAACGACTTTAAGATAGGCGAATTTTCGGCTGTAACTTATCAAAAGCTGGTTCCTGCCGCCGTTATCGTTGTTGTGACAATCATTGTGCTGCTTACCCTGACCAACGAGCTTGACGTGCTTACATTAGGGGAGGACAATGCAAAGGGGCTTGGCATGAACACTATGCTTATGCGAAGCTTGTTTTTGATTTTAGCGGCACTGCTTGCAGGCTGTGCAGTGAGCCTTGCGGGGCTTTTGTCCTTTGTGGGACTTATTGTTCCTCATATTGTTAGACGGTTGGCGGGCAGCAAGTCGTCACATCTGATACCGTTGTGCGGATTGTTCGGAGCGGCATTTGTCTGTCTGTGCGATACGATAGCAAGAACCGCCTTTGCGCCTTATGAAATACCGGTTGGCATTATAATGGCGTTCTTGGGCGCACCCTTCTTTGTTTTCATTCTCATAAAGGGCAAAGGGGGACACGCCCATGATTGAGCTTAAGAATATTACCTCGGGATACCGCTCCAAAACTGTGTTAAATGGGCTTTCCGTAAGCTTTCCCACAGGGAAATTGATTTCCGTTATCGGGAAAAACGGCTCGGGAAAAAGCACCCTGCTGAAAACAGCTGCGGGCATTGTACCTGCATTAAAGGGCGAGATAATCATTGACGGTAAGGGGGCTTCGGAGCTTTCGAGGCAGGATACGGCAAAGAAAATCGCTTACCTTGCACAAGGGAAAAGCGT
The DNA here is from genome assembly GCA_964389845.1 of uncultured Ruminiclostridium sp. Lineage (GTDB taxonomy): Bacteria > Bacillota > Clostridia > Oscillospirales > Ruminococcaceae > Ruminiclostridium_E. The sequence goes on along the minus strand of CAYMFX010000071.1, from coordinate 2,362 downwards.
TTCCGATATGACGGCGGAGCAAATGGTGCTCCACGGCAGATTTCCCCATTTAAGCTACCCTCGGCGTTATGGCAGCAGGGACAGAGAAATCGCACACAATGCCCTAAAACAAATGGGAATCGAGGATTTAGCGGACAGACCTCTTTCCTCGCTTTCGGGAGGGATAAGACAAAAAGCGTACATTGCAATGGCGCTTGCTCAGGACACCGACTATATTCTGCTTGACGAGCCTACAACCTATTTGGATATTTCCAATCAGGTGGAGCTGATGAAAACGCTCAGGTCCCTTGCGGACAAGGGGAAGGGAATTGTTGCAGTGATGCACGATTTGCCCCTTTCCTTTGGATTTTCCGACAGCATTGCGGTGGTGAGAGAGGGAAAAATCGCCCTTTGCGATACTCCGATAAGCGTAAGCCGTTCGGGCATTATAGAAGAGATTTTTGACGTTGACCTACAATATTCGCCTGATGAAGATTCTTATCATTACAGATATATATCAAAAAAATAACATTTTAGGAGGCAGACATGAAAACAATCACCTTAGGAAGCACAAAAATAGTAACTCCCCAGAACGCTTTCGGCGCTTTGCCCATACAAAGAGACCCCATAGACCAATCGGTAGAGATTCTCAGAAATGCGTACAACGGCGGCATAACCTTTTTCGACACCGCAAGAGCCTATTCCGACAGCGAGGAGAAGATAGGGCTTGCCCTGTCCGACGTAAGAAAAAATATCTTTATCGCCACCAAAACAATGGCGCAAAATACGGAGGATATGAAGAAGCAGCTTGAAGCTTCGCTTAAGCTGCTGAAAACCGATTACATTGATATTTATCAGTTTCATTGTGCCGGAAAATGCTATAAACCGGGAGACGGCACGGGAATGTATGAGCAAATGGAGGATTTTAAGCGTCAAGGTCTGATACGGCACATAGGTCTTACTGCTCACAAAATAGGTATAGCCGAGGAATGTATTGAATCGGGACTGTATGAAACGCTGCAATTTCCTTTCAGCTATCTTTCATCACAGCGTGAACTGTCTCTTGCCGAAAAGTGCAGGCGGCACAATATGGGATTTATTGCAATGAAGGCTTTAGGCGGCGGCATTATAACCGATTCCCGAATGGCGTATGCTTTTATTTCCCAATATGACAACGTGCTGCCGATATGGGGAATCCAGAGACAGAACGAATTGGAGCAATGGCTCTCATATATGAAGGACTCTCCCGTTATGACAGACGAGATAAGGGAGAAAATTGAAGAGGACAAGGCGCAGCTTGGAAGCGGCTTCTGCCGAGGCTGCGGCTACTGTATGCCCTGTCCAATGGGTATTCAGATAAATAACTGCGCCCGAATGTCTTTAATGCTGAGGAGAGCGCCTTCAAAGGTCTGGCTTTCGGAACAGTGGCAGAACAATATGAAAATGATTGAGAGCTGCCTTAACTGCGGCGAGTGTATGAAAAAGTGTCCTTACGAGCTGAATACGCCGGAGTTGCTCAGAGTGAATTATGAGGATTATAAAAAGGTGCTGTCCGGGGAAAGGTCGGTATGAGAACACGTTCTAAATAGACATCCTCGGAAACTGGAGAAGTGCCGTATGACGCAGCAATTTTGCTGTCAGGCAAAGTCCGGTTTCCGCAGGAATACTGTATGTATTTCAAGGAAACCGGACGAAGCATGACAGTAAAAGGGCAAGTCAGACGGTGCTTCGGAAGTTTCCGAGGAGGTCAAATATACTTGTTAAAAACAGATAGCGAGGTAATTTATGTTAAAATACGGAAGCTGGGATTTGCCGGGACTGGATTATTTTCAGTTCAAAAATTCCTTTAAGGGAAGCAGAGATTTATTCAGGTTCATTGTGTCGGGAAAAGATGAGGGTATTAAGGTTTATTATTGGTGGGGCGACGTTTGCTTTGAATTAGCGGAAAACGTCACCGAAAAGGATTTTGAGCTGTGCGAGCAGTCCCTTTTTGAAATCAACGAATACCTTTCCTCCGAATACAAGAATACTCGTCCAAAATCATAAAAACACGTTCTATGTACAAGCTGCTCCTTCATACAATTAAAGGAGATTCCGATACAATCCGTTTATGCAGTGTTTCGGGCGCAATCCTTTAGAACACGTTCTTATTGCATGGAAGGAGCAGCAGTATGTATAACCGTGAGCAGGCTGTAAGATATGCCGAAGAATGGGCGTTCGGGAGAAATCCCGAATTTTATGCCTTTGACGAGATTGGCGGAGACTGTACCAATTTTGTTTCGCAGTGTATGTATGCCGCCTGCGGGGTTATGAATTACACTCCCGAATTCGGCTGGTATTACATAAGCCCCGACGACAGAAGTGCTGCTTGGACGGGAGTTGA
>CAYMFX010000070.1:0-11682 GCA_964389845.1 uncultured Ruminiclostridium sp. | reverse complement strand
TTGGGTGTGTTTCTCAATCAATATATTTGTCTATAGTTTGATTGAGAAACAGTATAAAAAACACGATAATAAAAAGTCAAGTCAGATTAACCATGGATTGGAACAGGCTCTAATATTTAAATCGGTAAGAGGGAAGCCGAATATGCTCTATGATGAAGAAATGATGCTGAAAGCAATTGAACTTGCCAAAATAGCTTTTTCAAAAGGAGAAATTCCGGTAGGGGCAATTGTGGTTGACGGCAGAGGAAATATAATAGGAGAAGGCTATAACCGTCGTGAAACCGACAACTCTCCCATTGCTCATGCGGAAATATTGGCAATAGAAGCCGCCGCAGCAGCCATGGGCAGCTGGAGGCTTTCAGGCTGCACTCTCTATGTTACCTTAGAGCCTTGCCCAATGTGCGCAGGGGCAATTATTAATTCTCGGCTTAAACGGGTAGTTTACGGAGCTTTTGATGAAAAGGGCGGGGCTTGCGCTTCCGTAATAAATTTATTTGAGTTGTCCTTTAATCATAAGCCTTTAGTCAGAAGCAGAGTTTTGGAAAAGGAATGCGGTCAGCTTTTGACAGAATTTTTTAAACAAATGAGAAAAATGGAGGACAAAATGGAAATAAGCTACAGTGATGAAAGAAATTATTCACAGCAGGACGTTGAAGCGCTTTTTAAGTCGGTGAACTGGCTGTCTGCAAATTATCCGGACAGACTTAAAAGGGCGCTGGACAATTGCGAAACGGTATTTACCGCTTGGGACGGAGACAAGCTTGTAGGACTTGTCAATGCAATCGACGACGGGGAACTGACGGCGTATGCTCATTATCTTTGCGTAAATCCCGATTATCAGGGAAAGGGCATAGGAAAAACGCTTCTGGGTATGCTTAAAAGCAAGTACAAGGATTATCTTTACATTGTGCTTGTGGCGGAGAACGAGGGACTTATAAAATATTATTCTCAGAATGGCTTTACTTATATGGACGACAGATTCGTTATCTATCTTCAGCATAAGTGAGGACCTGTACTAATAGCGTAGGTGTGCGGATTTTCGAGCATAATTTTATCGATTTCAAGGAAAAGCGACGCCGGCGTACTGTATGTACGTTAAGGAGCTTTGACGCAGAAAGCGTTAAAATTTGCCGAAAAGCCGTGCGCCGGAGCTATTGGTACAGGTTCTGAGGACGGCGGGCTGTGATTCGGCTTGCGGTTTTCTCTTTGCAGTAAAGCGAGGTGAGGGAAAAACTTGAACAAATATAAAAGGTTAGCCTCAAACACCATTGTTCTTGCCTTAGGTCAATTCGGCTCAAAGCTGTTAGTGGTAGTTCTGATGCGCTTTTATCAGAATATGTTAGGGCAGGAGGGCTACGGCGAGATCGGAACCATTATAGATACCGCAACCCTTCTGATGGCGTTTGCAACTCTATCCATAGGCGAATCTATAATACGTTTCGGTCTTGACAGGGCTTATAATAATTCTCAGGTCTTTTCTATCGGAATAAAGGTAACGCTTATCGGAACTATGACCTGCTTTCTGATAATTCCGCTTATTGGCTGGATTTCGGGACTGATACCCGAAAACAACGTTATAGAGCTGTTGGACGAGTATTCGCTGATAACGGCGATATATGTGTTTACCGGCGGCATAAAGAGCACCTGCGCTTTATTTGTGCGGTCAATCGGCTATGTTAAGCTGTACGCTATCGACGGCATCTTTACCACCCTGATGAATATAATCTTTAACCTGATTTTCCTCTTGGGATTTAATTGGGGCAATATGGGCTACCTTCTGTCGGTTATCTGCGCCGACGCCTGTTCTGTGCTGTTTTTAAGCTATATTGCCAGATTGCCGAGGTATTTCATTCTCTTCGGCTGTGACAGAGATATTCGCAAGGCAATGCTGAAATTCGCAATACCAATGATTCCCACTACGGTTATGTGGTGGATAATCAACGTTTCGGACACCTTTTTTGTATCGGGAATGCTGGGATTTGCCCAAAGCGGTCTTTACAAGGCAGCTTACCGACTGCCTAATATGATAGCCCTTTTGTCGGGAATATTTTCACAAGCCTGGAATATGTCTGCCATAAGCGAAAAAAACTCACGAACGGTGGCGAAATTCTATTCCGATGTATTCAGCGCCTTTCAATCCTTTGTTTTTGTGGTGGGGACGGGAATGCTGCTGCTGATTAAGCCCATAATATCCATAATCTGCGCTGAGGACTTTCATATTGCTTACATATACACGCCTTTCTTGGTTATGGCAGTTGTGTACAGCTGTTTTGCAACCTTTATGGGCAGCATTTACGTTGCCGCTAAACAGTCAAAGCGCTCTATGGCAACAACGGCGGTAGGCGCAGTGGTAAATATTGCGCTGAACGCACTGCTCATTCCCCTTATCGGAAATCACGGAGCGGCGATTGCTACCTGCATAAGCTTTTTGACGGTATTTATCATAAGAGCGGTGGACACAAGAAAAACCGTGTTTATGAACCTTCACCTTAGAAAGCTTGTCACCAATACGATTTGCCTTTTGTCAATGGGTTTGATGATTATTTTCGTCAACAACGACATCGTGCTGTATTCGGTAATGGCGGTAATATTCCTCTTTATAGTGCTGATTAACTTCACAGCCTGCATAAAGCTTGTTAAGCAGGTAATGGGGAAAAGGAAATAAGAAAAATGATTGAAGTAAATTTTTATAATGAAGCCGAAGATGCTTTTGACTTAAAATTTTCGGTGATTGTTTCGGCATATAACGGAAAATGGGTTTTCTGCAAGCATAGGCAGCGCAGCACCTATGAAATCCCCGGCGGACATATTGAAGAGGGTGAAACGGCGACCGCCGCCGCTATAAGGGAGCTGACCGAGGAGACGGGAGCTATTGACTTTAATATTTATCCTGTTTGCGTTTACTCCGTTAAAAGAGAAATTGACGAGGAAAGCTACGGTATGCTGTATTATGCGGAAATATCTGAATTTGAAAAGGAGCTTAAGTTTGAAATTGAGAGTATCGGGCTTTTTGAACAGCCTCCCAAGGGGCTTGACCAATGGACATACCCGTATATTCAGCCTAAGCTTCTTGATGAAGTGATTCGCAGAAGGGAAGTTTCCGATGATGTCCAATGAACATGGTAACTAAATTAAAATACGGCGGCACAAATACGTTCTTGATTCGAGGAAGCAGAAAAAATATTCTTGTAGACACAGATTATGCCGGCACTCTTTCCGCTTTTTACAAGGAAATAAAGAAAATCAATATAACCGTCGGCGAGATAGCCTATGTGCTTGCAACCCACTATCACCCCGACCATATCGGTCTTATAAGCGAACTGATGAAGCAGGGTGTTAAGCTCTTGCTTATAAATACTCAGACAGAGCTTGTTCATTTTTCCGACGGTATTTTTAAAAGAGAATCCTATCTTGAATATTTGCCGATTGATGAAACAAAAGCGATTGTTATCAGCTGCAATGAAAGCAGAAATTTTCTTTTAGGCATGGGAATCGGAGGTGAAATAATCTCTACTCCGAGCCACAGCACAGACAGCGTTTCGCTTATTCTTGATAACGGTGTATGCCTTGTCGGGGATTTAGAGCCGTTTGATTTTATTGAGGCATATGAGGATAATAATCCGCTGAAAAAGGATTGGGAGCTTGTTATGAGTTATCAGCCCAAGAAAATTCTTTTTGCTCACGCTAATGAAAAAATTATAAGGTGACCGAGGTTTTTGTATGATAAAGATTTTGTTTATTTGTCACGGAAATATCTGCCGCTCTCCTATGGCTGAATTTGTTATGAGAGATATGTTGAGTAAGGCGGGACTATCGGAAGAAATCGTTGCGGAATCCGCCGCTGTAAGCACCGAAGAGATAGGCAATGACATTCATCACGGAACAAGAAGGAAGCTTAAGGAAATGGGAATACCCTTTGAAAGAAGAAGGGCAAGACAGGTCGCTGCCTCCGATTATATTAATTTCGATTACCTCATTGTAATGGACGGAAATAACATTCGTAATTTGAAACGGATAATCGGCGGGGATTTGGAGGGAAAGGTGTTTAAGCTGCTTGATTTTACCGACAGAGCGGGTGAGGACATTGCCGACCCTTGGTACACGGGAAATTTTGACGTTACATATACGGATATTGAGGAAGGCTGCAGGGGGCTTCTGAATAGGCTTATTGACAGAATTGGTTAGGTGCTTGAATGGATATAGCATTACATATCGAAAATCGTGGCTAAGTTGATGGCTTTGCCCGATTTTTTATTTTGTACAGTGTTCAAATTTGTTCGGAATCCGAGGCGGGTTCAAAAGACAAAATATTTATTCAAATCCCTTTTTGCAATTAAAATCGTCACAAAAGGATTTTGTCCGCAGGCTTATGTTTGAAATATGTATAAAAAATGCCAAACTCACTTGAAATTTTTTCCGATTTGTTATACAATAGAATGGAGTGATTATTTAGAAAGGAATTTTAAATGGATAAGATATTAAAAGTATTAAAAAACAGGTGGTTCCTTCTCGGAGTTTCCTTCCTGTCCTTTATATACATCATTATGATGTTCAACGTTATTGACAACGTTTTTACCTGTTACTTAGAGGTGGAAAATTTCAGCGCTATGATGGTGCTTTATGTGTTCCTTAATTTTATTTTCGGGGCAATAATGTTTTTTACAAGGAAACAGATACCTACCATAATAACGGCGCTTGTTATTCCTTTTCTCACCTTTGTGCTGATGATAGTGGGATTCGGTCAATGGCACTTCATTATTCCGCCGCTTATTGTAAGCGCTGTTATCTTTTTGTCCTGCGGAGTGGGGGAATCCTGTAAGACGGTTATGGGGACGTTGCTGCTGATAATGTTTGTGGTAGGCGGCTTAGCATATAATATTATGTGCGAATACCTCGATATTAATCTGTTTTATGTCACTACCGAGGAATTTACAAGCCAAGGTCAGGATTTGGACTTTTCCGCAAGAAGCAAGGATTATCTTGAAACCTCCGACGGCAAATACCGCTTGGTTCACTATGTTGAGCAAAAGGGAGACAACAATGTGGTGAGCTATTATGTGGAGGAGGCGTTCAAGGATAAAGAGTATCCCTTTGTGACCTGCAGAAAGGTTTTCGGCTGTAAGCGCGTACTGGTAAGCGTCTATGAGCGTGATATTAATCCCCGCTGGGTAAACAATACTACCCTCAGCATCGACGGTAAAACCGTCAACGTGGTAGAACTCCTTGCCCAAAAAAAGAAGCCGGAGGATGATGAGGAAGCGGCGGAAACAGGTACGGGAACAGGCACTGCGGCTACCACTCCGAAAGAAGCGGTTACGGCGGAAACCGACGCTGCCGTAACATCAGCAGCTTCCGAATAAAGAAATGCGGATAACTATAAAAAATTGATAATGCCGAAAAGAGAATTGTATGAACAACAATAACTTCCGAACGATTAATATTACAGGAAAAAATACCAACGATATTTATACGGTTAATGTTCCTTCTAATTTGTTAGGATTTTGCAGATACGATTTTACCCGATTTATGGAGGAGTCCAACAAGCTTTGCCGCGAGTGCATGAAATCGGGAGAATATCCCTCGGATAAGGTGATAGCCCTTAGAAATTCTATTTCGAGCTGTCACAAATACGTTGAAAACAACATCAGAACGGTTTATGACAAGATAGTTATCGACTGTTGGATAGAATATATCTGCCGTGAAGGAGAGACCAGCGCCTCGGCGCTGTGGAACAGCCTGATTGATTGCGGGAACCCTTTTCAAAAGGCGATTTTTCAGCGGCTCACAGAGTACAGAAGCCATTTTGCCATAAATCAGTGGATAACGCTGCTAAAGCTTCAGGAATACGCAAAAAAGAAGCTTGATTTCGTGTTCGGCTGTAGGCTTACCGGCTCCGAGGAGGCGGAGGGAAGGCTCAATTTCTTCGACCTGATGTTCAGTGTGGCGGCTAACGAGCAGGGCTATTCTTTGGAAAATATAGGCTCGGTAAGAACCTACAAATCCGGCAGACTTACCAATGCTCCCTTTGTATTCGGAGGAGTATCAAAGGAAATAGTAAGGAATTTACTCAGCGGCGTAAGCTTTGCGGACGATATAGGATATACCGCAAAGGAAGAAGGGGTACTGTCGGACAGGGAGGCAATGGACGCATTCGGGGTAATAAAGAATCACCTCCCCGAGCATGCGGATACGGTGGTCAGGATAATGATGAAATCCATGGTCAAAGCTCCCGAAACGGTTTATATGCCCTCAAGCTTTAAGGCAATGATAGACCTTGAAATAGACTCTGTTATAGACAGCGGCGGGTATCTTCAAAAATGCGCCCGCTGCAAAGAGTTTTTTTACAAGGACGTTAATTATACCTCGGATTACTGTGATACGGTCAATAAGGAGGGCAGCACCTGCCGCGAGATTATGGAAGGTCCTGTGGCGGAACCTCTTACCGACGAGGAGCTTGCGCTGTTTAATCAGAAGGCGGAGCAGCTTTACAATGAAATGCTCGGCAATATGAACCGCAACATCAGCCAGCGGGATTTTAACGAATGGATAGGCTATTTTGAAGTTATAAAAAATAATGTTGTAAACGGCAGGGGAACCTCCGCCGATTTTGACGATTTTGTGGAATATTCAAGGCAGATAGTAAATCAAAAGCCCTCTAAGGCTAAGCAGGAGGTTATGGCAACCGAGGAGGAGATACGAAAGGCTGACGGCACCAAAGCAACCGTCAAGCCCTATCAGTTTGTACACATTGACCGCAGGGAGCTTGAAAGACAGGGGCTTTTGAAGCCTGCCGAGGAGGAGAAGGAGGATAGCCGCAGCTTTAATGCAGAGCCGCCTAAGGCCGTTGCGCCGCCTACGCCTCCCGTAAACAGAATTATCAGAGGTCCCCAGACGGTAAACAGTTATCAGGAAATTCCCGTTAAGGTCATAGGAGAAAGGGAAAATTCCGTTCCCCGTCCCGATGTCATTCCAAAAGACGTTTATATCGGAGAGGATTTCTCCTTGGGAGCAAATAAGCCTTCCGGTGAAATCAGTAAATCGGGAAGCTCCGATACTGCTGCTTCCCATGCTTCCGCTGTTTCAGAAAGTGCAAAAATTGCGGCGGAGGCGGCAAGAGCCGAAATACTGAGCATTGCGGAAACCGAAAAGAAAACGTCCGAGGAAGAAAAAAAGCCGGTTGAGGCAGAAAATAAACCGGCTGAGACCGATAGGAAGCCTGTAGAGGATTTTTCTGAGGCAAATGTCGAAGATATTGTTAATTCGGAAAGCAAGCCTGAGGAAAAGCATATTCTGCCTGATTTTGAGGATTTTCCAAAGACGGGTTTTGACAATTTCGATACGGAGGACTTGGACTTAATTTCGGATATTGACAATGCGGAAGAATATGCTGCATCCGAGAATTCCGTTAAGCATGAAGCGCCTAAGGTAAGATTTCCTGCACCAAATAAGCACCCCAATGGCAGCGGTTTCTTGGAACTGCTTGATGAAAAGGAGAGGGAGGAAACCGGCAGTATTGTTAAGGTTTCCGAACCTTCAAAAGAGTCGGAAGCCCGCAATGCTAAAAGTAAATCCGTGAATAAAGAAAACAAGGATTCCGCTTCCGTAAGAAGGAGAACCGAAATGAATAAAGCGGCAAGAGTTGCGGGAGCCTACCGCAATGTCGCTGATATGGACAAGAAGGGCGAAGACGGCGGCGGAAGCTCCGCAGAGGATTTCGCCAAGATACTGAGCAGTATCGAAAGAAACGACGGCTTTGACGAAGATATTCCCAATGACCCCGACGGAGTGCCTTTGTCCCATAAGACCAAGCACGTTATGGACGCTATTATGAAGAACAGCGGAGTAAGCCCCTCTCTGACCTACGGAAGAAGGCAGGCGGCGGAAAAGAACGTCATTATTGACGAGGAATATGTTGAGAAGAACGGAAAAGGGTTTTCCGATAAAAAATGAGAGTTAAGAAAAGAATCCTGATTGAGGCGGCAGTTCTTTCTCTGCTGCTGCTATTAGCCGTTTTGGGGATAGACAGCAGTCTGCTTATCAGAAGATACGAAATTGATTCCGATAAGTTAGATAATGATATTCGTATTGCGGTTATCACCGACCTGCACTCTTGTAAATACGGGGAGGGGCAAAAAGAGCTGATAGAAGCGGTTGAGAACGAGGCGCCCGATATAGTGGTTATGTGCGGGGATATTTTTGACGATAGGCTGAACGACCTGAATACCGAGTTGTTTTTAAAGGGAGTGTCTGAGAAATTTCCCTGCTACTACGTTACCGGCAATCACGAGCATTGGAGCGGGAGCTCAGCCTTTGCGGAAAAGATGAGAATTGTCGATGAATGCGGTATAAAAAGGCTTTCGGGAGAGCTTGTTACAGTCGATGCGAACGGCGAGAGGATAAATATCTGCGGGGTTGACGACCCGGCTTTGGTCAGAACCTCCGAAAGCGGAAAATACGGTGACAATGGTACATTTTTTGAGGAGCTGGACAGGCTGAACAAGCAGGCGGATAACGATACCTTCACCCTGTTGCTGTCTCATCGCCCCGAATTCTTCGTGCAGTATGCGGAGTATGATTTTGATTTGGTGCTTTGCGGTCATGCCCACGGAGGACAATGGCGGTTTCCCTATATAATTAACGGCTTGTATGCGCCGAATCAGGGATTGTTCCCAAGGTATGCGGGAGGAGAATACGAGGATAAGGACACCGTGATGATAGTCAGCAGAGGGCTTGCAAGAGAGAGTACGCCGCTGCCGAGAATTTACAACCGTCCCGAACTGGTTATCGTTGACTGCGTATAGAAAATTTCTTCAAGTGGGGATATAGGAATTAAAACTGTTATTCTCATATACTTCTTATTAGTGTAATAACCATTTTGACTTTGGTTTTATCCTGTCAAAATGGTTATTAGTATTTATTGCTCCCCCAACTAACTCTTGAATTTTTCTGCTTGCCCGGCTGCCGAAATACTTCGTCAGAAATCCTTGAAATATGCGCATATTCCTGCGGCTTTCTTCCTCGTCTTTCGACAGCCGTTCGGCGCATAAAATCTTCAAGAATTAATTGGGGGAGCAATTTTAAGCTGTTGTGCTGCCTATATCAGCAGCCGTTGTATCTCCAATATCCTCTCTGCCTAATTTGCTGTAATCGGCAATCAAGCTGTTCACAAGCTCCTTTATTCTTCCTGTTGGTCTTTCAAAAAACAAATTGTCAACAAATATAATCCTGTTTTCTTTGACCGCTTCAAGCTGTCCTAAAATTTCATTTTCCGAAACAGCTTCCTTAGTATACTTATTGTTTACAATAACAACGTCGGGCTGATTTTCCGAGAGAAGGGAAGTGTCATAGGAATAGCCCTCCGAGTCCTTTGCAATATTGGTTCCGAAGCAGGAAAGAATTGCGCTTTCAAAGGTGTTGCCTCCGGCGGCGGAAAAATCCTCAGTGATGTAGACAAAGCTTCCGATATTGAGATTCTCGGTGTTGCCCAACAGCTTTGATATGGAGGAATAGGTTTCCTCGCCCTTTTCCGTTCCCGTGAATATGCCCTCGAAAACAAGCCCCAATGAGGTATAAATTGAGGAAAAGCCTTCAAGGGTTGTTGGAGCGGGAATTATGAGAGTTTTTATTCCTTCCTGTTCCAAAGTGAAAATATCCTTGGAAGCAATAGGCGTTGAAGAAAGCACCAAATCGGGTTTTAGCCGGAATATTGCGTTAAGGTCGGGATTAGCCGTACTTCCTACGTCCTCAGCGGAGGTTATTGCCGAAGGAAAATCACAATAGCTGCTTCTTCCTATAATCGTTTCCGAATACCCAAGCTCATAAATAATTTCCGCAAGGGCAGGGGAGAGACAAACTATCTTTTCCGGCTTAGCAGGTATCTCCACATTGTTTAGAATTAACGGATAAGGGGCAGGCTCTGCTTCCGTAACGGCGGGCAGGGTGGTTTCGTCGGGCAACGGATCGTTGTTTTTATTGCAGCCGCCTAATAAAACCGCTGTACAAAGGCAAAGGGTGAGAATAAGCGCAGTGCTTTTTTTCATAAAGGTTCCTTTCAAATTCTACCTGATAAATTAAGGGTTGTCAATAGACGTCAAACCCAAGGAAAGCTTAGCTTCAAGGGTTTCAACATATTGTTTGGCAATTCGGGGCGATCTTCCTCCCCGTTTAAGAGCAAATCTTTCCAATCCCGCCTCAAAGCTTTCTGAATTAACGTTTATTCCTCTGTCTAAGGCAATCTTTTTGGCAATGTCGTTGAATTGCTCCTTATTGGGTGCGGTAAAGGTGATGAACAACCCGAATCTGTCCGAAAGCGACATATTGTCGTCTACAGCGTCGCTCTTGTGGATAAAGCTGTCGGCACGGTTGGCGGCGGTTTCCTTAATAATATGCCGCCTGTTGGTGGTGGCATATATTGCCGTATTGTCGGGCTTTGCGGCGAGAGAGCCGTCAAGAGCCTGTTTTAATACAAAAAATCCGTCGTCGTCCTCCGAAAAGCTCAAATCGTCAATGAATATAATAAAGTGCAGCGGCACCGTGCGAATTTTATCATACAGCTCAAAAATAGATGAGAGCTGATTTTTATCAAGCTGAATCATTCTCAGCGTTTCGTATTCGTTTAAAAGCGCTTTGACAGTGCTGGATTTTCCTGTTCCTCTGTCGCCGTAAAGAAGAACGTTGTTTGCAGGTCTGTCATGTATTAGACACAGTGTATTGTCGATTATCTGTCCTCTTTGAATCTCGTATTGTTTCAAGTCTGAAAGTCTTACCGGGTCAGGATTTTCTATGGGTAAAATCTCGTTTCCCGAGTATCGGAAGGCTTTGTATTTTGCAAAGATACCGCAACCGTTTTTTCTGCAATACTCTATAAAATATTCGGCGGTATATGGAAATTCTCCCAAGTCATATTCGGGAAAATCCGAAATGTCAATACCGAGTGCATTGGAAAATAAACCTTTAATATCGGCGGCAGAAAGTCCGCAAATTTTCTTTATTCTGCTTACATCACAGCGAACCGCCGACAGCAAAGCAGGCTCCTCGGTTTGTATATATCTTTCGATAAGGGGCTGTTCGGAAAATATCAGCGCGTCGTGAACATATTCGCAGAAGCTTTGTCCATTAAGCAGAAGCCTTTGACACAAACTGATATAGCTGTTCAAGCCTATATTGTCGAGTCGGCATATATTGCGGTACAGCTGCATAAATTCGCTGTTATTAATATCGAATGCGAAGAAATTGCATGAGGGAGGGAGCTTTAAATCCGCCTTTTCCATTTTTATCTTACTCTCTTTCATCGTTAAGCATTATCTTCAAGAACCTTGTCCTTTAATCTTAAAAAATCCTCATAAGTTGAAAGCGAACCGCATAAATTACGGTAGTGAGCGGCATTTTGTATGCCCTTAAGATACCAAACCGCATGCTTTCGAGCTTCTCGCATTCCCGTCCTTTCGCCTTTAATGCGGACGATAAGAAAAATGTGAGATGTGAGAATCTCTAATTTTTCCTCTAAGCTTTTTTCGGGCAACAGCTCTCCCGTTTCAAAATAATGTCTTATCTCCTCGAATATCCAGGGTCTGCCGTAGCTTCCCCTGCCTATCATCACAAGGTCGCAGCCTGTTTCCTTATACATTATTTCACAGGTTACCGGGTCGGTAACGTCTCCGTTTCCTATAACGGGAATGCTTA